>JAFTEI010000016.1 GCA_017453965.1 Lachnospiraceae bacterium | reverse complement strand
CTGACGGACCTCATGAGCGAAGCCGACTGGGCCAGGCCGCAAAGATAGCCCTCGATGGCCGGCAGATAGTTCTTCCTCACCATATCCACCATGGTATGACCCTCGATATTCACGGTCTTACAGTAGTTCTCGAGCATGATCTCACATCTGGAATGCAGCTCAGTCTCGGTAAATACCTTATGGGAGATGAGCATGTCCATGTTCTTTTTATCCAATAAATGCGGCATCGCGTCCGCCGTAGTCTTCAGGTTGGAAAGTCCCCTGACCTCGGTGGCCTCCTTCACCCACTCCTCGCTGTAGCCGTTTCCGTTGAAGAGAATGCGCTCGTGCTTCTTAATGGTGTCCTTTATGAGCTCGTGCAGGGCGCCCTCGAAGTCCTCCGCCTTCTCCAGCTGGTCCGCGTACTGCCTCAGGCTCTCGGCCACCGCGCTGTTTAACATCATGTTGCAGCAGGCGATACTGTTCGACGACCCGAGGGAGCGGAACTCGAACTTGTTTCCGGTAAAGGCAAAGGGCGAGGTACGGTTCCTGTCGGTGCTGTCCTTGGAAAAGCTCGGCAGGGTATGAACTCCGAGCTTCATGACCTCCTTCTCCTTGCCGACATAGGGCGTATCGTTCTTTATGGCCTCCAGGATCGCGGAGAGCTCGTCCCCTAAAAATACGGAGATTATCGCCGGCGGTGCCTCGTTGGCCCCCAGCCTGTGGTCATTTCCCGCAGTCGCCACGGCCAGTCTCAAAAGGTCCTGATAGTCGTCGACCGCCTGAATTACCGCGCTTAAAAACAGTAAGAACTGCGCGTTGTCGTAGGGCGTCTTGCCGGGGGACAAGAGGTTTACTCCCTCGCTTGTCGCCATGGACCAGTTATTGTGCTTGCCCGAGCCGTTTACCCCCGCGAAGGGCTTCTCGTGCAGGAGGCAGACCATTCCGTGCTTCCTCGCCACCTTCTGCATGATCTCCATCATCAGCTGGTTGTTGTCCGTCGCTACGTTCGTAGTCGAGAAGACCGGGGCCAGCTCGTGCTGCGCCGGGGCTACCTCGTTGTGCTCGGTCTTGGCGAGGATTCCGAGCTTCCAAAGCTCATTGTTCAAGTCCTCCATGAACTCCGTGACCCTGGGCTTTATAACTCCGAAGTAGTGGTCGTCGAGCTCCTGTCCCTTGGGCGGCATGGCCCCGAAAAGCGTCCTGCCGGTGTAGACGAGGTCTGGCCTCTTTTCGAACATCTCCCTGTCGATGAGGAAGTATTCCTGCTCGGGCCCCACGCTGGTGCGAACGTACTTCACCTCCTTGCCGAAGAGCTTCAATATCCTCTTGGCCTGCTTGTCCAGGGCCTGCATCGAGCGAAGCAGGGGCGTCTTTTTATCGAGGGCATCTCCCGAATATGAGCAGAAGGCCGTGGGGATGCAGAGTGTATGGTCCTTGATAAAGGCATAGGAGGTCGGGTCCCAGGCCGTATAGCCCCTGGCTTCAAAGGTGGCCCTCAAGCCCCCGAGGGGAAGGACGAGGCATCCGGCTCGCCCTTTATGAGCTCCTTGCCCGAAAACTCCATTATTACGCCTCCGTCCGGTGAGGGAGTGATAAAGCTGTCGTGCTTTTCCGCGGTAACTCCGGTCAGGGGCTGGAACCAGTGCGTAAAATGGGTAGCGCCCTTTTCGAGGGCCCAGGCACGCATCTCGGCCGCCACTGCCTCTGCCACGTCCTCTTCGAGTCTCGCGTTCTCATCGATTGTCTTTCTCAGGGACGTATACACATCCCCTGAAAGCCTTGCCCTCATCACCCTGTCGTCGAATACCATCGATCCAAATAATTCAGGTACGTTTTTGTTTGCCATGATCTCCTCCTTCCGGGGCCTGCCGCCCCTCCTTAAAAATTTAATATTCTGTAAATCGAGTAGGGAAGATGTAATCTCCCTACTCGCTGCGCGGCCCGTGCCCGGCAAAGCCGGGATATTACATTGCACGGGCCTGTGCATAAAAGAAGGCGTCCCGGAGAAAACTCCGAGACGCCCTTGTCTCAAAATCCTGAATATACGTATGTAATTACTTTATGGTTCTGTTTCTTTTATACTTCTTTGGAAGCTTTTACGAACCTCTCCATTGCCTCCAGCGCCTTTCCGCCGTCGATGAGCTCCGCTGCCACCTCTATGCCCTCCTTCATGGAGGCCGCCTTATCGGCGATATACAGCGCGGCTCCCGCGTTCATAAGCACCGTATCCCTCTTCGGCCCCTTGTCCGACCCATCGAGGATGCTTCTGGTGGTCTTTGCGTTATCCTCCGGCGAACCGCCCTTCAGGTCCTCTTTTTTACACCTTTTAAGGCCGAACTGCTCCGGTGTGATCTCGTAGGTCTTGTACCACCCGTCCTTGAATTCGCAGACGGCCGTGGGGCCCGCCGCCGAGATCTCGTCCAGCTTTTCCTTACCGTAGACCACCATTCCACGCCCGGCTCCTAGCCCGCTTAAGACCTGGGCCAGGGGCTCGATCAGATATTCATCGTAGACTCCTAAGAGCATCCTTTTGGGAAAGGCCGGATTTGTAAGCGGTCCTAAGATATTAAAGACAGTCCTGAAGCCGAGCTCCTTTCTGATAGCTCCCACGTACTTCATGGAGGTGTGGTATTTCTGCGCAAAGAAGAAGCAAAAGCCAGTCTCCTTAAGCAGCTTTACGCAGCTCTCCGGCTCCAGGGAGATATTGGCTCCCAGGGCCTCGAGACAGTCCGCCGTTCCTGACAGGGACGAGGCCGCCCTGTTGCCGTGCTTGGCCACCTTTATGCCCGCTGCCGCCGCCACAAAGGCCGTAGTCGTGGAAATATTGAAGCTCCCCGCCCGGTCTCCGCCGGTTCCTACTATTTCCAGAGTCTCCATATCCCCGGTGTCCACCCTCGTGGCGTGCTCGCGCATTGCCGCGGCACAGCCCAGGATCTCGTCGATCGTCTCGGCCTTGGTGCTCTTCGTCGAAAGCGCCGCCAGAAACGCCGCGTTCTGGGTCGGGGTGGTCTTTCCGTCCATGATCTCGTTCATGACGGTGTAGGCCTCCTCGTAGGAGAGGTCCTCCTTTAAAACTATTTTTTCGATTGCTTCCTTGATCATAACTGCTCCTTTCATTACGCAGTGACCGATTGCATTTATGCGACCGGCCAGAGTCGCTCGCAATGTTAGATACCCTTTATTGCGACTCGGCTCCTTTCAAACTTTAATTTCCGCTTGCACCGTAGTTTGAAAGGACTCTCGCCGAGGGGTCGTTGACATCGCAGCCCTCCCAGCTCTTATTTGGCATCCAGAAATCCACTACCATCTCAGACAGTCCCGGAGAAAACTTTTCAAAAACCTCCCTGTAGTACAGCGACTCTTTTGTAAAGGGTCTGGCATGTTCATATTTTTTTACAGCCTTTTCAAACTCTGCATCAGTGTAACACAGTTCACCCAGTTCTGTCAGGTCGTCTTTTAAGGAATGTCCGACCGCGTCGGAAAAGGCGGCCTTTTCGCGCCAGAGTATGCTCTCCGGTATCAGCGCGTCCTTTTCAAAGGCCTTTCTTAAAAGATATTTTCCCTTCCCGTAGGTATTCAGCTTGAGCTTGGGGTCTATCTCCATACAGTATTTGACGAAGGCCAGATCTCCGAAGGGCACCCTCGCCTCCAGGGAGTTGACGCTGATACACCGGTCGGCCCGCAACACGTCATACATATGTATCTCCCTTATGCGCTTTTCGGCCTCCCTCTGGAATTCCTCCGCATTCGGGGCGAAGTCCGTATATTTATAGCCGAAGAGCTCGTCGGAGATCTCCCCGGTGAGGATAACTTTTATATCCGACTGCTCGTGTATGGCCTTGCAGACCAGATACATTCCGATCGAGGCCCGGATCGTCGTGATGTCGTAGGTCCCCAGGAGCTCTATGACCTCCTCCACGGCATCCTGCACATCCTTTTTGGTGATAATGACCTCGTGATGGTTGGAATGGATGTAATCGGCCACCTCCCTGGCGTACTTAAGGTCTATGGCGTCTATGTCCATTCCTATGGCCCAGGTCTCCAGCGGCTTTTCGCTTAAACTGGCCGCTATGCCGCATACCAGAGAGGAATCCAGTCCTCCCGAAAGCAGAAACCCCACCGGCGTATCCGAGTCCAGACGCTTTTTTACTCCCTCTATGAGGAGGTCGTGGATATGCCCGGTCACCTCCTCTATTCCGTCCCTGCTGTAGGCCTTTACCCCGGACATATCTCTGTAGGAGATGAACTCCCCGCCCTTAAAGTAGTGTCCCGGAGGGAAGGGTCTTATCTTATCGGAGAGCCCCAGAAGATTCTTCGGCTCGGAGGCGAATACATAATTGCCCTTCTGCGTAACCCCATAATAGAGCGGCCTTATTCCTATCGGGTCTCTGGCTGCGATGTACTCGTCATTCCTTACGTCGTAGAGTATCATTGCAAATTCCGCGTCGAGACGCGCAAACATATCCGTACCATATTCCTGGTACATATACCCCAGTATCTCACAGTCCGACTCTCCGCGGAAATTGCAGCCCCTGTCCTCGAGCTCCCTCTTTAAGCTCCTGAAGCCGTAGATCTCCCCATTGCACACCACAGCGCAGTCGCACCCCTCCGGCAGCGGTGCAGCCCCGCTCTCCCCCGGTATCCCTACAGAGGAAAGGCTTTCCTATCCCCTGTAGACAAAGGGCTGCATCCCTGCCTCGCT
>JAFTEI010000150.1 GCA_017453965.1 Lachnospiraceae bacterium | reverse complement strand
TTATTCGAAGTACTCAAACTGATGCCCGTAAATCTTAACTGTATCGCCCTCGACCATGCCCAGCTCCTTTAGACGGTCGATGGCGCCAATATCCTTGATGAAGTTCTGGAAGAACATAAAACCCTTTTCGGATTCCAGATTCGTATAGCCCAGCATCTTTTCAATCCTGGGACCCTCCAGGATATACAGCTTATTTTTAGAATCATATTCCACTGTAAAGGGAAGTATCTCATTCCTGTGCTCCTCGGGAAAGTATTCCCGCTCATAGTTGGAGGGCTTCGGAACGTCCTTCAATATTTCAGCGACCCGGGAGATAAGCGGCTTTACTCCCTCGCCGGTAACCGCAGATATCGGGAAAACCTCAAAACCCCTGGGCTCGAATTCCTTCTTTATCCTGCTGAGATTGTCCTCTTCCCCCTCATCACTCTGCATTACATCCAGCTTATTTGCCGCGATAAGCTGCTTTTTTTCGATGAGGCCGACACCGTATTTGGTCAGCTCTTCGTTTATCTTATATATGTCGTCAACGGGGTCGCGTCCCTCGGTCCCCGCAGTATCCACAATATGTATAAGGGCGCGGGTGCGCTCTATATGCCGCAAAAACTCATGTCCAAGGCCGACTCCCTCGGAAGCCCCCTCGATAAGTCCCGGTATATCCGCTATAACAAAGCTGTTTTCGGCCAGATCCACGACCCCCAGATGAGGGCTCAGGGTGGTAAAGGGATATGAGGCTATCTCCGGCTTTGCATTGGTGACGCGGGATATGAGCGTCGACTTTCCCGCATTCGGAAAGCCCACAAGTCCTACATCGGCAATGCATTTAAGCTCCAGCTGCACCTCCAGCTCTATCCCGTCCATGCCGGGCTGGGCGTACTTGGGCGCCTGCATCGTCGAGGTGGCGTAGTGCTGGTTCCCGTTGCCTCCGCGGCCTCCCTTGAGAACGGTCACACGGGTATTTTCACCCGACATATCTACGATGACCTGTCCTGTCTCGGCCTCCTTGACCACGGTTCCCGGGGGCACCTTTAAGACGATGTCGGCTCCGTTTTTCCCGTGCTTGCGGTTACCGCCGCCCTCCTCGCCGTTGGTGGCCGCGAACTTGTGTCTGTGACGGTATTCGCTCAAGGTATTGGCTCCGTTATCTATTTCGAAGATAACATCCCCGCCATTACCTCCGTCGCCGCCGTCCGGTCCGCCGTTGGGCACATATTTTTCACGCCTGAAGCTTACGTGTCCGTCGCCGCCGCGTCCTGATTTAATTATGATTCTGGCTCTGTCAGCAAACATATCTTTTCCTCAATTGAGTAGGGAAGAGAAAAACGCACCCTGCTCGCACGCGGGGCTGCATTTGGCCGCAAGGCCAATAATTTCCTATCGCCTCCCCTGCGATATTTAAAATGGGCTCCGACATACCTTGCCGGAGCCCATCAAATACCTATTACTCAGCTTTCTCCTCTACGGCGTAAACGCTGGCTCTCTTGCGGAACTTTCCGTATCTCTCAAAACGAAGTACTCCGTCGATCTTTGCGAACAGAGTATCGTCTCCGCCTTTCCCTACATTAACTCCGGGATGTATATGAGTACCACGCTGTCTGTAGAGGATGTTGCCGGCCTTCACAAACTGGCCGTCAGCTCTTTTGGCACCAAGTCTCTTTGCCTCACTGTCACGTCCGTTCTTTGTGGAACCGACTCCCTTCTTGTGAGCAAAGAACTGAAGGTTAAGCTTAAGCATGACTATTACCTCCTTTAATTCTTCAATCTTATAAATCTGTTTCCATAAGCCCCGGCTATATTTTCCATACCGAAAGCAAACACGTCCAGGAGCAGACGGGCTTTTTCCGAAACCGGCTCCGTCAAAGTGCATTCTATGATGCCCTTATCCTCGTCGGAGACCACGGCCATTTTCTCCTCTGGGAGAAATTTCTCAATCGAGTTTACCGTGTTTATCGTCAAGATTGAGACCGCCGCACATACAATATCCTTTCCCTTATCGTCGAACATCGCGTGCCCTGTGGTCCTAAAGCCGTTTATCCGTCCTTCCCTGTCCCTGAAGATCTCTACGTTAATCATTTAAAGAAATTACGCGTTGATCTTTTCAATCTTTACCTTTGTGTAAGGCTGTCTGTGACCGTTCTTCTTATGATAACCCGTCTTAGGCTTGTATCTGTACACGATAACCTTTTTATCGCGTCCCTGCTCAACGATCTGAGCGTCAACGGATGCATTCTTTACATCGTCGCCGACCTTAAGAGAGTCACCACCTATTGCAAGAACTTCATCAAACTTAACGGCTGTATCGGGATCTCCGGCGAGCTTCTGAACCTTGATCACGTCACCCTCCGAAACCTTGTACTGCCTTCCGCCTGTTGCAATAATAGCGTACATTAGGCACCTCCTTAAATAAATCTCGCTGTCCCTGGTGCTGCATAATATTACATAAACAGACTTAAACCAGGAGCCATGCGGCCTTAACACGTGTGCCACCCCGGACACACTACGCTATAATAACATCCCCTCCCCCTCAAGTCAAGAAAAACATGAGGCATTTATCTAATGTTTATTTTAACGTCAGTTCAAAGTCATCGTAGTCATCACTGTTTGTAAGGAGCATTACCACCGTTTCGGGATGACCTGCGGCGCGGATCTTGTCCCTGTCGAACTTAAGGAGCTTCTGTCCCTTTGTAACCTTGTCTCCCTCTGCCACGAAGGGCGTGAAACCGTCTCCGTTCATCTCAACCGTATCAACGCCGACGTGTATAAGCAGCTCCATATCATCGGCACCGTCGATTCCTATTGCATGCTTGCTGTCAGCAACTGAGGATATCTCACCGTCCATAGGGGCATAAACTACGCCTTCCTCGGGCTCAACTCCAATACCCTTGCCCATTGTACCGGAACTGAAGGTCGGATCATTGATTTCTGTATAGGGGATGACCTTTCCCGCAACGGGCTGTACCAGCTCTCCCGCGGAGGATCTGAAAACTACATTGTTGATGAAAGCTCCGGCTGTGTCCCCCTCTGCGGCTGCTGCAGCCTTGCTGCCCTCGTCTCCTGACGCATCTGCGTCCGCGTCAGTCTCTTCCTTCCAGAGTACAGTTGCAAGAGCAAAGGCGATACCGCCTGCTATAGCCAGTAATAAGGTGTATTGAACCGGCTTGTCTATGGTAAGGTAGCCGGGTATTCCGGTCACTCCGTATGCCTTTGCCCCGATACCGGTGATGGCTCCGAAGAGTGCTCCTACCGCTCCGCCTATCATACCTGCGATAAAGGGCTTGAAGAAACGCATATTTATACCAAAGATCGCGGGCTCCGTAATTCCAAGTGCGGCCGACAGCGAAGAAGGAAGCGCCACTACCTTGGTCTTGTGATTTCTTGCCTTGATGCCGACTGCGAGACAGGCTCCGAACTGTGCGAAATTAGCCGCCGAGGCAATGGGCATCCAGGTATTTAAGCCTGTAGAAGCGAGCATACCGGCTTCGATTATGTTGTACATGTGGTGAAGACCCATTACCACCGTCCAGGGGTATATAGCGCCCATTATGCAGGCTCCCACTGGATTTCGAACGAGGACCTGTGCTCCTGCCAGCACCCAGGTCTCGAGCTGCGCAAAGATAGGGCCAATGATCGTAAAGGTAAGGAAGGTGGTGGCAAGCACGGTGCAAAGAGGTGTTACAAAGAGATCTATCATCTCCGGCACGTGCTTATGCAGCCATTTCTCCAGCTGGCACATAAGCCACACTGCAATGACTACCGGAATAACATGACCCTGATAACCCACCTGACGTACATTAAAGAAGAGCAGGTGCCAATAATCTATGGTAACATCCGCCGAACCCACAGCCCATGCGTTTAAAAGGTTGGAGTGTATCATTGCCAGACCGATAACAGCTCCGAGGAAGATATTTCCGCCGAAGACCCTGGCCGCGGAGATCGCAACGATAACGGGCAGATATGCAAAGGCCGTATTGGCGATCATATCCAGGAAGCCGTACCAGTCTGTACCCGCAAACCCGGGCATCGCCTTTCCAAGCGCCTCAATAAGTCCCATCATAAGACCGGAGGCCACGATTGCCGGAAGTATGGGGACAAATACGTCTCCGAGCGCCTTAAGCATCCTCTTCCAGACAGGCTGCTTCGCCGCTGCCGCCGCCTTTACATCATCCTTGGTAGCCGCGCTCATCCCCGTAACTGAAAGGAATTCATCATAAACCTTGTTGACAGTTCCTGTTCCTATGATCAGCTGCAGCTGACCGTTGTTTTCAAACATTCCCTTGACTCCCTCGACATCCTCGAGAGCCTTCTTGTTGATCTTGTCATTGTCCTTTATGACAAGCCTGAGTCTTGTTGCGCAGTGTGCCGCCTGGGCGATATTGTCTCTTCCCCCGATATTGTCGACTATCTGCTCAGCGCATTTGCGGTAATCAAGTGCCATATCCTTTTCCTCCACTATGATTTTGAAACAAGTGTGCGTGTGACTGAAATCGTTTTCACTCTATATTCATTCTATTTTCAATGTGCCTATGTGTCAATTTGGCATAATGCCGATTTTATCCATCGTTTTTTGTGTGAAATAACTAAACGCCCTGTCTTAAGAATCCTCCACAAACCGCCTTACACCAGTCCCAGCTTAGCGAAGCCCTGTGCGAGACCGTCCTCCCCGACAGCCGGGCAGACCATATCCGCCTTAGCCTTCAGCATTTCCGCCCCGTTTTCCATGCAAACTCCGCAGCCCACCGCCTCTATCATCTCCAGGTCATTCATGCTGTCGCCGAAGCCTATAGTATCCTCTATATCCACCCCGAGCTCGGCAGCTATAAGCCTGACTCCCTTGCCCTTGTCAAATTTCCGGTTTATGAGCTCCCCGTTTATGCAGCTGTGCTCCTTTACCTCCTGCATCACAAAGTTGAATTCATCCTCCAGCGCCGCCTTTGCCTCGTCCAGCATTTTGCTGTCCGTACACATCACGACGACCTTGTAGACAGGGCTTCCATCATATTCCTGCATAGGCCTGATCCCGAGGTTTGAGGCCAGTGCCTTCCTCCAGCGCTCGATCTCGCTGTTTCCCTCCCCCTGGGAGCTTAAAAATGCTTCAAGATTTTCATCTCCCCAGGAGCCTCCCTCCGATTCAATGGTACAAAAAACGCCGTTTCTGTGCAGGGTATTGAGGGCCGTATCTCTCTGCTCAGCCGTCATCGGGCAATCGTATAAAAGCCTGTCTCCGAGCTTGACATACCCTCCCCCACAGCCTATATAGCCGTCAAAGCCATATTTTAAGAGAGGGGCAAGCATCGCCGGATTTCTTCCTGTGCACAAAAATACTTTATTTCCTTTTTCCTGCGCAGCCCTGATAGCCTTCAGCGCGCTCTCCGGCGGAGTATTTTCCCCCGGTCTGGTCAAGGTTCCGTCTATATCCAAAAAAATTAGCTTCATGATCCTTACAATGACTCCCTTTCTATAATGTCATATCCCAGCATTATCTGCCTGACAGGGATATTTTTCCCTTTCTTTTCAATGAACTGCATAAGCGTTTCCACGGCCTCGATGCCGCATTGCTTATAATATAAATGCACGCTGGTAAGCTGGGGCCTTGCTATAACGTCGGCCCAGCTGTCTCCTATACCCGCAATGCTTATGTCCGCAGGTATCTGTTTGCCGGCCTCCCTTATTGCGCTCATGGCTCCCAGCGCGATAAAGTCGCTTGCACAGATCACTCCATCCGTATCCGTACTGCGCTTTAATATCTCCTGCATTTTAAGCCTGCCGCTCTCCGAGCTGAATTCCGCTGTGACAGTGGTGAGACTGACCTCTCCGCCCTCAAAGGAGTTAATGGCCGCCTCCACTCCGCGCCTTCTCTCCCGGCCTGCCGCCGCGTCCTCCTCGGTGACCCCTATATAGGCGATATTGCGTCTGCCCTTTGAGAGCATCCTCCCGGTCAACTCCCTCATCGCGTTAAAATCATCGTGGTAGACGCAGGGAACTCCGGAAAAATTTTGTCCGGTCACGACTATGGGTAAAGGACATTCCTCCATGGCGCTCCTCAAGGCCGGAGTCATTACGGTCCCCATGAGGATCATTCCCTCCACCTTATTTTGCTCCATAGCCTTTATATATTCTATCTCGCGGTCCCTGTCCCCGTCTGTACAGCCGAGTATTAGGATATATTTCGTCTCCCTCGTCCTGTCAGCGATCCCCGACATGATATGTGAAAACGAATCGGAATGGATATGCGGAACGATTACGCCTATCTGCCCGCTCTTTCCCGTGCGCATTATCTTGGCGCTCACGCTCGGGGCAAAACCCGTCTCCTTTACCGCCTTCTGTATCCTCTTTCTCTTGTCCTCGCTCAAAGGCCCACCATTAAAATACCGGCTCACCGCCGAAGGGCTCACCCCTGCTATATCCGCAACTTCCTTAATCGTCATGAGCTTCTCCGTTATTAAAGTGGTTTTTAGCTCCGGTAATATCTGACTTATTGCTCATAGCTGCTCCACTCCTATCATTAAAATTTGGTAAGCATCCATTTAAAACCAAAGCCCTCGAGGTTCACTCCCTGGGCCTTCAATGCCCTGTCTTCGAGCATATCCTTATAGTCCTCCACCTCATTTATCCACGCGGTCTGGGGCTCCGGACTGAAATTGAACAGCCCTATAAACTTTTCTCCGCGGTAGTATCTTCCTATTCCAAGCACGTGATCATTATAGGTCTCAACCACCCAGGCATCTGCCCCACTTTCAAAAACAGCGTATTTTGATCTCAGATTAAAAAGCTCTCCTATGGCGTTAAAGATCCTGCCTTCTCTGGAACGCTTATGCGTCCGTTTACCCACCGATTTCCAGTCGAGCCTGCCCCTGTGCAGATAGCGGCTGTCTTCCGCCTTTAAGGGGTCATCATGATAGCTGTAGTCATTGAGCTGACCTATCTCGTCTCCGCTGTAGAGAACAGGTATGCCGCTCTGGGAAAAGAGAAACGCGTGCAGCATTATATCCAGCTTTATCCCCCTCTCCAGCTTCTCAGCGTTCCCTTCGTACTCTGCTGCCTCTATCCCGCAAAGGGAGGCCGTAGTTCCGCAAAGCCTGGCATCTCCCAGCCTTATGTCGTCGTTATAGAGCTCACCTCTGGAATCGCTTCCCGGATAAGCTCCCTTTAAATAGTCGTTAAGAAATCTCTTGTGAGCCACCTCTTCCAGACCGAACTGCTTTAAATAGTCATAGTCCAGCCCCCAGCCAATGTCATCGTGACAGCGCAGATAATTTAAAAAAATATACTGCCTGGGCAGGGAAAATACTTTGTTTAACTGATCCTTTAAAAGCCGCACATCCTTCGTAGCAACTGTATGCCAGGTCGTCGCCATTGTCGTAACGTTGTATAACATATTGCACTCCGGCTTCTCCAGCGTTCCAAAATACGGTACGACCTTTGACGGCTCCATTACCACCTCGCCTAAGAGCACCGTCCCGGGGCAGACTACCTCCACAGCCATCCGCATTATCCTGACCAGAGTGTGCACCTGGGGGAGATTGCGGCAGTTGGTTCCAAGCGTCTTCCAGATATAGGGCACCGCATCCAGACGGATTATATCCACTCCCTGATTGCACAGATACAGCATGTTCGCTGTCATGTCATTAAATACTGTAGGGTTTCTGTAATTGAGATCCCATTGATAGGGATAGAAGGTCGTCATCACGACCTTTGAGACCTCCGGACACCAGCTGAAATTTCCAGGCGCGGTCGTAGGGAAAACCTCGGGCATCGACTTTTCAAACTCATTGGGGATCCCCCAGTCGTCGAAGAAAAAGTACCTGTCCTGGTACTCCTTTTCCCCGTTTTTGGCATGCTTCGCCCAGTCATGCTCCTCGCTGGTATGGTTCATGACAAAGTCCAGACAGACACTTAAGCCCCTGTCATGGCAGGCCTGAGAAAGCTTTGCGAGATCCTCCATCGTCCCGAATCTGGGATCTACGCTTCTGAAATCCGCCACGGCATAGCCGCCGTCGCTTCTTCCCCTGGGGCTCGTTAAAAGCGGCATCAGGTGTATATAATTGACCCTGCATTCCTCGAGATAGTCCAGATGGGAGCCCACATTCTTCAAGCTTCCCGCGAAGCAGTCCACATACATCTGCATCCCGAGCATCTCATTGCCCGTATACCATCCGGGATCCTCTATCCTTGAAAGATCCCAGTCTCTGAGCTTCCTGTTTCTCGCACTGTAATACTCATACAACATCCTGCAAAAATAACTGAAGGCATTGTCGTCGTTGTATAACTCCTTGTAGAGCCACCTCATTTCGTCGATATGCGTATTTAAGCGCTCAGTGAAAACCCTGTCCATTCTTTCTTCCGACAAAATCCACACCTCCATTTATGGTGAATATTTAGTGCAAACGATTTCAATCACAATTATATAAAAAGCCCTGCGCAATGGCAAGGCTTTTTATTTCTGCACAGGCCCGTGCAATATAATATCCCGGCTTTGCCGGGCACGGGCCGCGCGGCGAGTAGGGAGATTGCATCTTCCCTACTCGATTTCCCTACTCGGTTTTCAAATAGATCCCGGATAACTGCCCTCACCTACTATGCTGAAGGTGGTGATGTATTCTCTGGCTGAGGGTCCTCCTATGAGGCTGCTGCTGTTTTTGGCAGAAACGGCGATACCGGCCTTTGAGGAGATCGACTGGTTATTTTCATAGCGGATATTGAAATACCTGTTTACCTCATTAAAGCCTGTGAAGTCCGCCGTCGTTTTATCCGCGTAGCTCACCTTAACGGCGTAAACTGCGGGACAAACATAGGCGCTGCTTCCGTCCTCGTCCAGATCCCCAACGTACTTCGCGTAATGCTTTTTGTTGATGGTACAAGCGCTTAGTGAACCTGAGGTACTGCCATCGGAGTACGTTCCTCCTGATACTGCCGTCACCTCTATATTCTTTATCTGCTTTTCCCTGGCGTAGGTCCAGCTGGTCACTGAGCTGCTTCCGGTAAACAGTTTTCCGTCGCCCTTTAACGTCCCTCTGATAGAGCGCACCGGATTTTGCGTTCCAGAATTCACTGCCTCCAGCGTATAATGCTTCCTGTTTTTCAGCTCGACCTTCTTACTCTTCCAGCTCGCAGGATATAAGCCATTGCCGGAGCTGCCCTTCCTGAGCACGGGCGTGTAGTCCATCTGATAAACCTCCACAGCGGGAAGTGTATCCGTGGAAAGGCAGGAAAGCTCGTTTACCACAACATTTCCACCTGACCCCAGACTGCCGGTCGTAACATTAAACCCGGCTTCATAGCTGCCGGAATAGGCATTGACGAAGGTGATCTTCACCTTACCCTGTCCGGGCTTTGTAAGAGACGGGAAGGTCAGCGAGTAATCATCATATAAGGCAAGAGCCTTCCCGTCCACCTTAACACTCACCTGATCCGCGAGCTGGCTGTAATAGCCCGCAAGATTTAAAGGCACCGGCTTATTGTTGTTTACGATGACCTCGACCTTGCTGTTCTTATCGATCTTACCGGCCTTGACATTAAAGTTTATTATCTGTGTGCCCATATAGCCGCCCAGTCCCCGCACGTAGACCTGATGGACTCCAATGCCGGCTGAATGACCGTCAAAGCTGTTCGCCTGGGCCATGTTCGTCCAGTTCTGCCGGTCGAGTGACCATTCGAGGTACTTCTTTTCAGAAACCTTCTGAGGCAGCTCAAAGGTGGCCCTGGTCGTGTCATTTGCATAAAACACTTTCCGGCTGAGCTTTATTCCGCTCACCTTCGTACCCTTGACTGTAAGCTTTACAAGCGCAGGCTGAAATACCTTAAGCTGCTGCATCTTTTCAAGTGAATTCAGCTCAACCGACACATAGATGGTTCCGGCTGAGATAGCGTCATCCGTGATCTCATCCGTAAGAGCTTCGTTAAAATAGCGCACGGTGTAATCCGAAGTGCTTAAGCTCTCCTTGTCCGGCCCCGTTATCTCAGACAGCTTAAATACATCTCCGGGCTTTTTATTCTCCGCAAAATCAGCCTTTACAGCAGCCATCTTCACCTTTAAGGACTTTGACTTTGCCGGGATACCATAGGCTATGGCATTATCGTAGGGGTCGCTTACATCAAAGGTGGTCTCTCCCATATAGTTTGTATTTCCGTTCTTATCGGCAACAGCCTTTGCCGTGATAAAGAACTTTGTAGCCACGTTCTCGATCTGGCTGGTGTAGTCCGCCGGATCTACCTTTATCCCATACTCGTTGTAATAGACAAGCTCGAAGGTCTTCTTATTGAGCTTCTTCTTAGTATCCTTGAAATAAACCTGATATTTGGGGTCAAAGCCTTTCTTGCCGTACTTTACATAGCGTGACTTCCCTGACCGAACCTCGGCCAGAGCCTCTATATCGGCAGGCAGGATCGTAAAGGGAAGATTTAAGGTAATGCCCTTATAATCGCCCTTGCCTTTAAGTACGATCGTGGGCGGCTTTTTGTTATCCGTGGACTTAGCCGCGTTCACGTTATTCTTATAGGAAAGGGTGTAATCAGTACCAATACTGAGCTTCGCCCCGGTATCCGCATTCCATATGTTAAGGTCAACCAGCGCGTCTATACCCTTCTTTGCGTTGCCCTTGCTGGCAAAGGCCTTTGTATCGTCGCTGACATATATCTTATTTCCCGTATAGACCACCGGCGATATATTGCCTACGCTGACCGTCACGCCCGTCTTCGTATTTGTGGGATTGGATTTTCCTATAGTTTCCGCCTGATCTGAGAAGGCCGCGTACAGTGCTATGGTCTTTATGCCCTCATTATTCGCGAAATCAGAGAGATCAAATTTATAAGTCCCGTAGATTCCGTTTTCGTCACTCTTACTCCATTTGAGATAAGGATATTTGTCAGACGTGGCCGACTTGGCCACGGGAATACCCGCGCCTACCGTCTGGTTCGTTACAAGAGTCCAGTTTTTGATCTCCTCTGTTATATTGTCCGCGCTGACTATTTCAATACTGCTGAAATTATCAGCTCCGTAGGCAAGGGACTGGTTCGCGCTTACCTTCTCTCCGTTGTCCGCCCTGTAGAAGCTGACGATTATACCATCCTCTATCTTAAGGTATCCGCCGGTGCTCCCTTCTAGCACATAATTCGTGCTAAGCGTGTCAAGTATATCCGCCTGGCTTACTGCAAAGACTATGGGATAGCTTCCGGGGAAGCTTGTGTTTATCTTGTCCAGACTGCTTCCCGCAGCATCGATGCTCAGGCTATTAAGCTTAAGCCATGAATTTATATCGGTCTTGACGGACTTCTCGCCCTTATATTCGCCCACCAAAGGCAGGTCGGTGCCGGTATCGCAGGCGCTTACAGTGATCTTTCCGCTGTACTTGTTTCCCAGGACAAATCTGTCGTCGAGCTCCTTACCCACGACGCTCGTTACCGCGATTCCCGCTTCATCACCGACAGCCTTGAGCGTAATGGGCTGCTGCGCGATCTTTACACCGACGGGGGTAATATATTTATTTCCATCCTCGCCCTCACTGCCCTGAGGAACATAGCAGGCAGAAATATACAGGGTGGCTCCCGCGTTAAGCGTCGGTGCCGTTTCGCTCCATTTCACATTGTTTCCGCTGAGGGCGCCCGCGAATTTGTAGCTTATGTTTTTAAAGGTCGTCACGTCCATATCGCCCAGGCTGACCTTAATGTAATTATTTATGGAGTCTCTGAAGCTGCCGCCTTTTACAAAATCGTCCTCCTTCCATAAGGAGTAGGCGTCATAATATATCTCGTCCTTCCTTGCGCTTCCCGCAAGCTCTCCTTTCTCATCCTCTGAGGACGGCTCGACATAAAGGCTTCCAGCTCCCTCAGGGATCAGCTCTATCCCGTCGCCGCTGGTGCTGCTAAGGAATGTCTTTATCTTTTCCAACTCCTCCAGCTCAAGAAATGGCTCTGTATCCTTTATGGTCAGGCTATGCTCTCCCGGCTGATAGGCTTTGCTCATATCGAGAACGGAGCCGTCCACAAGCAGGGCTGCCGCCTGAGCGCTGTCTGTCAGGTCCACGCTGACCGAGGTAAGCTTTTCGATCTCCTCATCTGTAAGACCGTCTATGGATACGCTGCCAAGGTTTAAGCTGACTGTAATATCCCCGGAGCGTACCTTATGATCCGAAGATTTGATCTCAGCGTCCAGCGGTATAAGCTCCATCGTAGTAGGCTCTACCTTAAAGGTGGCGCTGGAAAAGGCTTCGGGATTGTCCTCCCTTGTGGTCCTGGTAGGACCTTCGGACTGAGCCTTAAGCTCGCTGTCCGCCGACATGACGGAAAATCCTTCGTAGGTGGAGGCCTCAGTGGAGGAGTCGCCGAAATAATAATCCATATCCTCCCCGGCAACAGCGACGTTTATTTGAATCTGCATACCCCTTATGTCATCGTAGGTATAACCCTTTTTCTTAAGGAAGTCACCCAGATTAAAGTCACGGATGCTTATATCGCCATCCTCAGGTTTCTCCATTTCCATCGGAACGATTTCATTATTATCCAAGTATTCGTCGTAGTCCGATCCTATTTTTCCACCGTTCCCGTGCTTCTGGCTGTATTCCTTCATATCCCCTATGGTCCAGCCATCGCTGCGGTTATTGAGGTTCACCCAGTCCATCAGGATCCTCCCGGTGGAGGCGTCAGTTATATTTACCGCCACTACCTCGGAAGCCAGCCTGACAACTCCATCCTTACAGTAATTATAGTCCAGACCGATATACTCATCACCGTTCAGATACTCATGCGTGCCTTCCTCAAATGCTTTACTGCTTACTGCTGTAGGCTTCCAATCATATTTATCCATGTACATCTGCTGGTCGAAGGGGTAGCGGTCACTTGAATCGGGGCCATCGGACTCAACCTTAATATTTTCATAGGAAAGCTTCGTATCATCGGCCAACACCACCTTAAGGTCCGGCTCTATATAATCACCTATATCTCCTGTCCTGTAATTTATCGTATTGCCACTGGCTCTGATCGAAAGCTCATATCTTAGGGCGGTGGCGAAGAAAAAGCGTTCCGCAAACAGAGTCTTCCCCTCTCCATCCGTTACCCAGCAATAATAATAGTAATCAGTTCCGGGAGTCAGCAGGTCCTCATCGTCAAACTCATATTCCAGTTCAACCTGTTTATCAGTATTCCAATTTTCTTCCAGATCATCTTTATCCCCGTCATACTCCAGGAATTTCCATTTATTGGCAGGAATCTCTTCAAATTCGTCATCATCATACACTCCATCGGCTACACGGATAAAGCAGGCAGAAACGCTGTAGTCATAACCGCTAACGATCTCATCACTCCTGAATACCGGTAGTTTTTCACCAATCTGATCCTTATTTTCAATCTCTACAGTCGCATCCGCGGTCTTTCTTCCTATCTCTTCGAGGCTGGTATCAATATATCCTTCTTCTTCGTCTTCTGAGTCGGCCCCCGTCGTTATAGTCTCCGGATTAAAATTCCATGCCGAGGGAAGATAGACCACGCCGTTATTATAGTATCCTTCTTTACCTCTATGCTCATTATTGACCCTGCGTGAAGCCAGATAATACTCCGTGTTCTCTTCCAGCCCATGGAAGCCCCAATAAAGCTTACTCTCTTCTAGCCTAACGGGACCGTCCTCACCGGACACCGTCAGCTTTCCTCTATCCTCCTTAAAGAGCCTGAGCTCATAATCGTCCTTACTCTCTTCACTTTCAATTGTCTGGACGGTCATCATGTCAGACTCACCTACGTTTTCTGCTGAGGGATATGATGATGGTGTGTCCTTTACTTCAAACCTGATCGTTCCCAGATACTTCTTTTCCGAATCTCCTGATCCCGATGTACCTAAGAAGGCATATTCCGTCTTTCCCGCCTCATTTGCGCTGCAATAGACGTAACCCTCATCAAGTCCGGAATAGTTGCTGCTATCGGCCTGGATAAGGGAGACTTTTTTGGTATATCCATCATTGCTGCTTATTATTGGGAAGAAGTCCTTTGCTATAGGTTCTTCGTTATTACCAACTCCCTCCAGTCCGTCAGTCTTAAATCCAATAAGTCCGTAGTCGTAGCCGGAGGTACTCACAAAGTCGTTATCAATCCCCGTCTCACTTGACACCATTATATAGTCATATGAAAAGCCTCCGATAGACACAGCTTTGTACTTATCTGCCGGCACAAGTATCTCCTCGTTATCCTTAGATTCATGAACAAAGGCCTTGGTCCCATCAACGACGGAAAGCTTTCCGTCATATTGTTCAATAGCTTTATCGGTGTGATGTAGCAGCGTATTGTCCCAACCGCTGTCCTGCAAATTGATCTTCGCTACAACGCTGGCACCATTCTCTGCATTGAGTCCTACACTCACATTACTTGCCGCTGCCCCATTGCTCAGTGCATTCCCGCTCAGGGTAAGAAAGATCCCTCCCCCTTCATGTTTCGCATTCTCCGCAAATTCCTCCCCATTGAGAGCTTCAGTACACTTATCTTTATAAAATTTACCCCCACTGCTTGTAACGTTGAATTTATATCCCTGATCTTTCAGAAGTGTTATATAAAAATCATGGGTATATGTAACCCCATCATCTCCAGTTTTAGCGGTTATCTGATCGAATACAGCTGCGTCTCCTTCCCCAAGATCACCACCGGCACCAGTGAGCTGATACCCGTATATATCTTTCAAATTATCTATTGTAATCTTATTTAACGAGACATTATCATCATCAGCTATGGACATTACCCCAAACACAGGAGCTTCCTCGCCGTCGCTTTCGTTCTCCGCTTCCTCGCCGGCAGGCTCCTCCTGCTCAGTATCCAGCTTCTGTCCCACATCTTCACCGCCAGGCTCCTCCTGATCGGAATTCAGCTCCTGTTCCTCTTCTACCTCCTGTATCGGCACTTTGTTGTCCGCGTAAACAGGAGTGTTCATAGTGAAGAGCATCGCTGCCGCAAGAAGCATTGACACCAATCTTCTAAATCCAGGTCTTCTCATTTTTCTCCCTTTCTGCTGCCCGGCCGTTCTCTCTTCCGTTCCGGGTGCTTGCTTCATTTTTTATCCTATCTCCTAGATTGAACCCAAAAGAAAAAACGGATTCAGATGCACGTCTACACCTGAATCCGCTTCTTGTCGGGAAAACACAAACAACAGTCAGCTACAGCGCTTGTTTATATACGTCAAATGAGTTAGAATAAACATGCGTGTATCGCAGACTGTGTCTGTATGGCGTGGCGCTTTATCCGCTACTCCCTGCCTGACAGGATTGCCGTCCTGTCAGGTGGTACACCATCTGACCCTATCTCCTGGGCCCAATCTTATTGCGTATTTTATCATATACATTAACCTCTCGCAAGCAGAGTATTTTTCAACAAATATCTTCGGTCAGACTCATGAACGACTCATGAATCTTAATATTACTCATCACACCATATTTCTATAAATCTATCAAATCTTGGCAGTTTTGGCTCAAGGTAACCTCTTTTATTTGCAGAAAAGAAGTGTTTATCAATAAGGCGATCTCTATATATATTGTAAGCATCCGGATTGGTCATATGGGCTTTCGTATCCTTTGCTTTTCCGGTCTTCCCTTTATAAAAGCTTCGAATGAAATCCTGTTCTTTATCGGTCAGTTCAGGCCAGTCAAGATTGTAAGACTTAAATAATATCCTTTCGTAATCAGGAATTAGATCTTCGAGTGTTTCTGATTCCTTCTTGTTAAAATATAACGAGCCAAGCACCTGGTATGCATACGCATAGCCAAGAGTCATATCGTATAGTCGCTTTGCTTCTATGGCATCAACGCCGAGGTATTTTTCATAGTTGCCAGCAATATCAAATTTATTCAGAGGCTTAACTTCTCTTGTGTCCCCACGCCTGAAAAAAGACAGACTTTTAGAAATCGCTTCACTTCTTGGATTTCTCTTATTTGTAACGAAAAAATCTTCTATGTTTTTTGAAAGTCCGCTAGCCACAAAATATAATCGTCTTCCTCTATTAAACATGGTTCCCAATATAGAAAGAAGTTCAATCGTGCTTTCTGTTCTGGAGATATCATCTATCATGACAAGAATGTTGCGATTTACCGCATTTGCTCTGGCGATCATATTTGCCAGAGTTGCCTCTTTATCGTAATAATGATTATTTTCAGTGTAAGTTTTGGTTACTTCTATACCACCTTTGCCAGATACAAAAGGGAGACCTCCTTCTACAGCCACGTTACCTTTTATAGAGGTTTCTGTCATTTTATCCTTGATAAAATCTTCCTGACTAAGGTATGATATGAGTGTTGTCACACAATTCCCCTCCGCTGCAAGAGGGTAAACCAGCCAGTTTTCGTCTTTTTCAAGTGTCTGTAGAACTTTGCTGTATTCTACCGATTTTCCAGAGCCCCTGAGCCCTGTTATCTTATATACATATTTTGAAGACTCGCTGCTCTTGAAATTTGTAATGATTTCATCAGCTATACCGATGTCAATATAGGGCTTTCCGGCTACTCCCGGGGTAAGGGTAAAGGGATCTATCTTAGTGGTCATATTTTTACGCTTTTTAAATTTTTTTACTATTTTTTACGCATATAAGCATTTTTATATTCATTTTTACGCTTCGGCATAATTCTATCCTTAATTTTATTATTTGTCAATTTTTAGCTGAAAAAGTAAAAATCAAATATCACTAAAAATAGTGCTTTCAAACGCCCTTGTGGAATGATATATTATAAATAAAGAAAAAGCACCCACTCCTTAGTGGATGCTCCCGATAACAGGATTTAGCTCTTCATGAGCCCGCCTCTCTCGTGGTCAGACGAGGGAGGCATTTTTCTATTCCTCTTGTCGAGAAAGTTCAGCAGCGCACTAAAGCAGCGGCTTTTTCGCTTCGTCGTATATCTCGAGCCTTTTGAGCCTTAGCTGTCCTTCGTCGAAGCCGTCTTTGTTGCCTGCCAGCTCAAAGAGGGACCTCATGACCATGGCCGGCTTGATGTTCACTACGCT
>JAFTEI010000149.1 GCA_017453965.1 Lachnospiraceae bacterium | reverse complement strand
GTATGCGCGGCGGCCGCCCTCGTCTTTATACGGCAGCTCTTTAAGGAAAAGAGGTTTATTTATTTCTGCCTTGCGGCAGTGGCGACGCTTCTCTTAAACACAGGCTATATCCTCCCCTTTGCCTACTACTATACCTCGGGCCTCGATTTGAACCAGGCTCTTGCGGCGGCGGACTTTTCCCAGGGAGCGGTGTTTGTGGCGCAGCTTTTCATGATGTTTGCGGGCAAGGGCAGACATTCCTCCAACCCGGCCTATATGGGTATTTACGACGAATGCTCCATGGCCTTCGGCGCTGCGGGCTTTGTCTGCCTGTGTGTCGCCATATATTTCTCCATATTTAAGGCTAAGAAGGACAACAGGGATAAATTCATAGCCTGGCTTACGGCAATGGCTGTGCTCACGCTTTTCATGTCCACCACCTGGTTTCCCTGGGCGACGTTTCAGAAGTTTGAGAGAATAAACGATGTGCTTAAGATGATTCAGTTTCCGACCCGGTTCAGACAGCTGGCGGAGACCTTCGCGGCCCTCGCCGGGTGTGCGGCCCTGGTCAGATACGAGTATTTTTTGAAGCACAAAAAGGCCCTGGCTGTAGGGCTTATCGTGTCCTCTGCCTTCCTTGCGATCTTTACCTCGGACGCCTTTTTAAGCTCCGATGAAAATTATAAGGACGCCTTCGGGCAGAATATTGAATCCGGAAACTACGCGGACTATGTGCCGGAGGGCTACCGCGAGTCGGCCTTCCGCGACGAGGGGAATACAAGCGAGGCGACACTGAGCGATTACCAGGTATTGAGGGACAGGGTTACCTTTTCCTACAGCGCGGACAAGGATACCTACGCGGACATCAAAAGGATATATTACAAGGGCTATAAGGCCTTTGATGAAAACGGCCATGAGCTCATGACTTCCAATGGAGATGGAGGCCGGGTACGCATAGACCTTCCGAAGGGTGAGGGGCAGGTCACTCTGGTATTTACCGCACCCAAATTTTTTGATATCGGTTATATCATATCCCTGATAACGCTGCTCGGCTTATGTATGTTTTGGGCCTTCCGGGGAAGGGCTGGGGCAGCATCTAAGGTCATAGGTTCAGAAAATACCGGGGATAAGCCCCCTTTAGTATAGGAGGCGTGAAAATGCCTGAAATCTCCATAATAATTCCGGTTTACAATGCCGACGCTGAATATCTGAAAAAATGTCTGGAGAGCGCTCTTGGACAGGCTTTCAGGGATATAGAGGTCATTGCGGTAAACGACGGCTCCACCAACGGCTGCGAAAATGTCTTTGAAGAATTTGCTGCGGACAGCCGGTTTAAGCCCCTTTCCCAGGAAAACGGAGGAACCAGCGCTGCGAGAAATGCGGGACTGGACAGAGCCTGCGGACGCTTCGTACTCTTCCTCGACGCGGACGATTTTCTGGAAAGGGACTGCTGCCGGAAACTCTTGGAGGCTGTAAAGGAGCATAAGGAATGCGACATTCTGTTTTTCGGATATGCCACAGAATATACTAACAGGTATGTCAGAAGGGTGCTGGATGAAAGGGCCTTCGGACAGGCGGACTGGGAAAGGCTGTGGCAGCGTGACGCCCTGGAGCTGGCGATCCTAAGGGGAGACAAAAGGCTGGGGCCGGTCGAGGTGGGCTCCCCCTGGGGCAAGCTCATCAGGCGGAATACCATAGAGGAAAACGGGGTGCGCTATACTCCGGGCCTCATAAAGGGGCAGGACACGGTGTTTATCCTCAATCTGCTGGAAAAGTGCGTCAGCTTTAAATATCTCTCGTATCTGGGCTATCACTACAGGATATCCACCTCCTCCATAAGCCACAGGTACAATCCCCGTATAGTGGAGATCATGGAGAAGACCCTTGGAGCTTATTCGGGCTTTGTGGCGGAAAATGGCAAGGGGGAGGAATTTGAAAGGGCCGTCAGGGGTAAATATTACAGGGTGCTCACAGGGGAATATC
>JAFTEI010000148.1 GCA_017453965.1 Lachnospiraceae bacterium | reverse complement strand
CAGTACGGTAAAGACGCCGATCTCTTTGGAGAGCTGGCTTCCTGGATCTCCGATATGACCGACAATATCAAGGCCTCCATGAACGAGGTAAACGACGCTATCCAGAGCATAGCGGAGAACACCCAGGATACGGCAAATCATTCGGCGGAGATAACCGACTCGGTGGATACGGTATCCCATGCAGTGGAGTCGGTTGCGGATCTTGCCATAAAGCAGCAGGAGACGGCAGGAAACCTTCAGGAGATAGTAAGCCACTTCAGATTAAATTAAGCTACATCATACTGGTAAGAAGGTCGTGGTGTCAGGTCTGGTTCGCACTGGCCTGACACCCGTTTTATACGCGGGGGCGCGTAAGGAGGTATTCCGGCCTGCGCCGGACGCGCCCGGTGCGGCGGGCAGAGGAGTTAAAAAACACAGGGGGGACAGGTATAAAGAAGGGATGAAAAAGGTCATAATAATAGGCAGGGGATCTACTTTTATGATCACGGCGATAGGCAATAATCTAAATGAGGCGGGTTATAGGTGCATTAAGCTCGACGCCCGCATAGACGATATCAGAAAAAGGGAAAATGAGGCCGATATAGTAGTCATCTATCTGAGCCAGGATCTGTTGGACGGGATGAAGGTACTCATATACATAAAGGATATGTGTCTGGCTAACGGGAAGTTTCTGTACCTCATTGGGGATGAGGTGGAGCTTAAGGAGGCCGGGCGGATATTTCCCGAGAGGAGCATTACGAAATGCTTTGAGAAGCCTCTGGACATAAAGGAATTCATATCGACGGTGGACACTCTTTCCTCCGACCCCAGTACTTTAAAAAAATTGATACTTTTCGTGGATGACGACAGCGATTACCTTGAGATGGTAGGCGGGTGGCTCGAGGGGAGCTACAGGGTAGTCAGGGTCAACTCCGGGATGCAGGCGATAAAGTTCCTGGCAAATAATAAGCCCGACCTGATTCTGCTGGATTATGCGATGCCGGTCACGAGCGGCCCCCAGGTGCTGGAGATGATAAAGAGCGAGCCCGGGGCGGACGATATTCCGGTGGTATTTCTCACGGGAAGGGGAGATAAGGAAAGCGTGATGAAGGTCGTGGACCTTAAGCCCGACGGCTACCTTTTAAAGACCATCGGAAAGAATGAATTGCTGGAAAAAATAGAAGAATTCGCCTCTTTAAGCATAGCAAGGGAGGTTTGAGATGAATAATAATACAGAGACGACACAAGAAACCTCGGGACTTAAGAGTTATCTTTCGCCGGTGGGAGTCTGGGCTCTTTCCTTCGGCTGCGCGGTCGGGTGGGGAGCCTTTGTAATGCCCGGCACCACCTTCCTTCCGGTGGCGGGGCCCCTGGGGACGGCGCTGGGGATGTTCCTCGGAGCCGTGATAATGCTGATCATCGGGATAAACTATCACTACCTCATGAAGCGCTATCCAGACGCCGGAGGAACTCTTACCTATGTAACAAAGACCTTCGGCTATGACCACGGTTTCTTAAGCGCCTGGTTTCTCGTGCTGGTGTACGTTGCCATAGTATGGGCGAATGCAACGGCGCTGGTGCTGATTGCCAGGAACCTTTTGGGCAAGGCCTTTCAGTTCGGCTTTCACTATACCCTTTTGGGCTACGACGTGTATTTCGGGGAGATACTCATATCGGTCTTCGCAATAATTCTCTTCGGGCTGCTCTGTATCTACGGCAAGAGCTTTGCCGCCATACTCCAGAGCATTATGGCTGTGATCCTGTGCCTTGGCATACTGACCTGTTTTATCTTCGTAGTAGCCGGACACAGGGGAGGGGCGGCAGGCCTTTATCCGCTCTTTGCCCCCAACGGACGGAATCCGGTAAGTCAGATCATGGGGATACTTGTCCTTGCTCCCTGGGCCTTTGTGGGCTTCGAATCCGTGTCCCACAGCGCGGAGGAGCTCAAATTCCCCGTAGCCAAAACCATAAAGCCCATAATATTTGCGCTTCTGGCTTCGATGGCAGCATATGTCCTGCTCTCCCTGACGGCTGTTTCGGTGCTGCCGGAGGGCTTTTCACGCTGGCCGGAGTATTTAAAGGAGCTGGACAGCCTTGAGGGTCTCGAGGGGCTTCCGGTGTTCTATGCCGTTCACAGCGTCATGGGAAGGGCGGGTATTTACATTCTTGGAATTACCCTGCTTTCGGCCCTGATCACCGGACTTATCGGCCATTATCTGGCGGCCAGCAGACTGGTCTATTCGATGGCAAAGGATGATATCCTGCCCAGGCAGCTGGGAGAGCTCAATAAAAACGGAGTTCCACAGAAGGCCCTTATGCTGCTCATGGGGCTGTCGGTCATTGTACCTTTCCTGGGAAGGACTGCTATAGGGTGGATAGTGGACGTCACGACCATAGGCGCCACCATAGCCTACGGCTACACTTCGGCCGCTGCCCTTCATGAGGCGCGGAAGGAGGGGAACGGCCGTATAAAAAAGACCGGTATCTTGGGGATAATTTTTGCCCTGGGATTTTTTGTATATTTCATGATGTCCACGACCAAGGAGCTTTCGACCGAATCCTATCTCATACTGGCGGTGTGGAGTATACTGGGCTTCTTTTATTTCAGATACGTTTTCAAAAAGGACACCAAGAGGAGGTTCGGCCAGTCCACCGTGGTATGGCTGGGACTGCTCTTTCTTATATTCTTTACCTCCCTTATGTGGATCAGGAACGCCACCGACGATATGACCCAGCATGTGGTTAAAAATATCAGCAATTTCTACGAGGAGAAGCTGCCGGAGCTTAGGGGGGATCACGCCGAAGAGGCGGAGGAGTTTGTTGAAAGCCAGATGGATGAAGCAAACCGGCTCCTTACCAGGAACAGCATAATCCAGATGCTGATCATCATAGCTGCCCTTGCCATAATGTTCAGCATCTTTACGAACATGAGGAGACGGGAGAGGGAGATGGAGATAGAAAAGGTCAAGGCGGAGGAGAACAGCCGGGCCAAGAGCACCTTCCTGTCGAATATGTCCCACGACATACGTACCCCAATGAACGCGATAATAGGCTATATCAACCTCTCCAAGAGGGAGGATATGACATTAAAGGATTTCAGGGAGTATATGGGAAAGATTGAGAGCTCCAGCCAGCACCTTCTGGCCCTTATAAATGACGTCCTGGAAATGAGCCGCATAGAGAGCGGAAAGATGGAGCTCGAGCTCATAGAGACCGACCTCAAGAAGACCTTTGTGGACATCAAGGATATGTTCTCGACCCAGATGGAGACCAAGCAGATAGACTTTTCCGTAAACACCTCAAATGTGAGCGAGCCCTATGTGTATTGCGACAAGAACAGGCTGAACAGGGTCCTGCTAAACCTCATAAGCAATGCCTATAAGTTTACGCCCGAGGGAGGGACGATCTCGGTCAATGTGTCCCAGGAAAAGGAGGAAGAGGGCTATTGCACCTATAAGATAAAGGTGGCCGACAGCGGCATAGGAATGAGCCCCGAATTTGCGGCGAAGGTCTTTGAGGCCTTTGAGAGGGAAAATAACTCCACTGTAAGCGGCATACAGGGAACGGGTCTGGGTATGGCCATTACAAAGTCCATAGTGGACCTGATGGGTGGCACCATTGAGGTCAATACGGCGCTCAACAGGGGAACCGAATTCGTGGTGACCTTAAGCTTTGAGCTGCAGAAGGACAGGAAGCATACCGACGACAAGGAGCAGGCACAGGGGAAGGAAGTGCGGGAGATAGTTTCCGACTTCAGCAGAATGAGGCTTTTGCTGGCGGAGGATATGGTCATAAACCGGGAGATTGCCGTAATGCTGCTGGGGAATCTGGGCTTTAAGACGGAGACGGCGGAGAACGGCAAGGAAGCGGTGGAAAAGGTAATGGCTGCCGCCCCGGGCTACTACGACGCGGTGCTTATGGATATACAGATGCCGGTGATGGACGGCTACGAGGCCGCGAAGACCATAAGGGCTCTCGAGGACAAGGAAAAGGCGGAGATACCCATTGTGGCAATGACGGCCAACGCTTTTTCGGAGGACGTGAAAAAGGCGCAGAGCGTCGGAATGAACGCGCATATAGCCAAGCCCATAGATGTAAACGCTATGGTAAATACACTTCATGATATTTTGGGATAAGAGGGCTTAGCCTTAAGGTTTAAACATACGCTCAAAAAGGACAACGGGAGCTTGAAGCAGCTGCAGGGGACTGATATGGAAAAAGACGAGGGCAGGGGAAAAAAGGATAAGGGCTTTGGCTTTAAGGGCTATCCCATCATCCTTATAAATATTTTGGTCCTGATTCTGATCGCGGTATTTACG
Organism: Lachnospiraceae bacterium; assembly: GCA_017453965.1. Lineage (GTDB taxonomy): Bacteria > Bacillota > Clostridia > Lachnospirales > Lachnospiraceae > NK4A144. Next base: position 1,274 of record JAFTEI010000148.1, on the reverse strand, counting down.
GCCGTCTATACCCGGGGCTTTAAGCAGGAGACGGTGGACTGGCGGCTTTTGCTGATAGTTTCCGGCAGCATGTTCCTTCTGACCTGCTTTGACATCGCGGTCATGTTCCTTATCAACAGGAAGATGCAGAGGACGGCCATTGAGGCGGAGCAGGCCAACAAGGCCAAGTCCGACTTTCTCTCCAATATGAGCCACGAGATCAGGACTCCGATAACCGCGATCCTGGGGATGAATGAGATAATCCAGAGGGAGAGCGACGATTCCAATGTGCTGGAATATTCCAACAGCATACAGAAGGCCGGCGTAAGCCTTCTGGGCATTATCAGCGACATTCTCGATTTCTCAAAAATAGAGGCGGGGAGGATGGAGCTCGAGGAGGAGGACTATTCCTTGAGCACTCTTATAAGCGATCTCATCAACCTTACACAGCTTCGGGCGGAGGCCAAGGGGCTTAAGTTTGAGACACAGATCGATCCCATGCTGCCTAAGCAGCTTATCGGAGATGAGCTCAGGGTCAAGCAGATAATCACCAACCTTTTATCAAATGCGGTCAAATATACCGAAAGAGGCAGCGTCAGGCTGGAGCTTAGCCTGAAGAGCTTCGACACCAACGGGGTATCCATGTTCGTTGCGGTGAGCGACACCGGCATAGGTATCAGGCAGGAGGAGCTCGACAGGCTTTTTACGGCCTTTGACAGACTGGATGCAAAGCGGACCAGGACTATCGAGGGCAGCGGGCTGGGGCTGACAATCGTTCACAGGATGCTCTATCTCATGGGAAGCAGTCTGGAGGTGGAGAGTGCCTACGAGGAGGGCTCCAAATTCTATTTTACCCTCTACCAGAAGGTCGCGGACTGGAACCGGATTGGGGCCATGAATATGATGTCCTATACCAGGGAGCTGAAGGCGGGGCAGCATAAGAACAAGATATTTAAGGCGCCCAAGGCCCAGATTCTGGTGGTGGACGATACCCCGATGAACCTCCACGTTATAGTGGGGCTTTTAAAGCGAACCGAAATGCAGATAGACATAGCGACGGGAGGGAAGGAGTGCATAGCCCGCTTCGGGGAGAAAAAATATGATCTGGTGCTGCTGGATTACAGGATGCCCCATATGGACGGGATAGAGTGCTTAAAGCGTATGAAGGCCATGACGGACAGCAGCTCACCCTATGCCCCTGTCATATCCCTTACGGCCAACGCGGTATCCGGCGCACGGGAGGAATACCTTACGGCGGGCTTTTCAGACTACCTCACGAAGCCCATAGATCCTGT
>JAFTEI010000147.1 GCA_017453965.1 Lachnospiraceae bacterium | reverse complement strand
TAACATAAATCTGCTTAAGAGGGCTAAGGAGCAGGGGTATTTCATAAGGTGTATTTATGTTTTGACAGATAATTCGGAAATTAATGAAATACGAGTTCTTGCTAGGGAGTCGCATGGTGGACACGGCGTTCCAACTGAGAAAATAAGAGCCAGATATGACAGATGCCTGAAACTTATACCTGAACTTGTGAAGATATGTGATGTGATGCACATCTATGATAATTCGAAAGAACCGTACAGAATCTTTAAAAAGAGAAAGTCAGAATATTTTTATTGGGAGAATGAGTTCTGGGATAAGGTTCGGATAGAAGAACTAACTGGAAGAAATCTTTAACTGAGATTTGTAGGGATGATAGATGGAGATTGAATTGAAAAAACTGGGTGAAATAACTACCGGAAATACACCTAGTAAGAAAGATGAAAGATATTGGGAATAAATATTGTGAGTGAGGGGCTTGTCAAAGATGGCAGGCCTCTTTATTTCGTAAGTTTGGTGATTGCTGCAGCAAAATCCTGATAATCAAAACTCTGCATCAGAAACGCTTTATCTTTATACTGTATGAGATAGGTTGGCAATGAATGTATTCCTAAACGGTGAGCAAATGCCAGATCTTCATTCAAAGCTGCTTCGGCACTGCCGTCCTGATAGTGCAGGGTGAACGATTTTTCATCAATTCCGGTCTCACGGACAACTCTCATAATAATGTCAAAATGTGTGGTCGGAAGGCAATCTATTACGGTGGCATGTCGTAGTGCGACAAGGAAGATATCTGCCTTTTCAGGATCAGCAAGCTGGGCGGCTTTGTAAGCCAGATTGAGGGGCTTTGAACTGAGATAATCTTTGTCAAAAAGGCAGAAGCCGTCCATATTAATCGGCAGTCCTCCGATAGATTCTTCGCTCTTATAGATCCGGGCAAGGCGTTGGCAGTAAAGAGAAATCCCTTCTTCCGGTTTCATTGCCAGTTCCTCCGGAGTCATAAAATCCGATACGTCCCTGACCAGAAGCGCCATGACATTCCTGAATTCGATAATATTTCCATATTCTTTTTGAAGCCTGTCCATGATGGGTTCGCTTTCGTAGCTGAGTCCCATCATCGGATCTGTAAAGGTTGTAAGGATTACTTTTTTCATAATGCTCACCTGTATTGGTTTCGGTCGATATATATGCCCTGCACGCCCCAGGCAATGATATCTTCATATTTGATGTAGATATGATTCGGACGGATGTTCAATACCTTAGAAAAGAGAGCCGTAACCTCAGCGGTGAAAGCATCATATCCGTAATGCGGTTCATTTCCGAAGATAGCGGCTTCGATGTAAGCAACAGGTTCATCATTCTTTCCGCGCAGCCAGAGCCGGTGCCGGAGAAGATTATTGCTTCTCCGGCTGCCGATCTGTTTTTGCAGTTCTTAAAATCTCTGCATAAAGTACCTATGATTTCTTTTGCACTCATAATCTTATTGATGTGGCTGATCCCATGACCGACAGACACATAGCCCTTGTCCATATCGCCTTCGAGCATTCCGATGCGAAGGTTTGCAAAGCCGCCCATCTTTTTCCCGAGTTCGGCGTTTGTAGCACCTGCCTTATCCATCTCCACCAGGGTATTGGCAAGGTCGCCGGGAAGCGAACGGTAATACGCCGGTATGGTTCTGAACAGGAGCAGATCCTGGGCATTTGCTTTCAGAACAGCTTCCTTAACATTTTCTGCCATGCGGCTCTCTTTGCTCATTAAAAATACCGTACCGCAATACACACCTTCTGCACCAAGAGCAAATGCGGCGTTGAATGCACGGTGATCTGCGATACCGCCCGCAGCCATAACAGGTGTATGCTCTACAGAATCTGCAATGAGCGGAACAATAGAAAAGGTTCCGAGAACCTTGTCAGGGAGTGTTCCGCCTTCATCAAATCCGGTTGCGACAATAATGTCTGCACCAAATTTTTCTGCAAGGCGTGCATTTTCAGGAGTTGGATTCAGAGAACGGTATACGATTTTGATATCATGCTCCTTAAATTCCCGAAACATTTTCTCATCGGGCTCTCCCACAAAGGTTACGACAGGAACCTTCTCTTCGTAGATGACTTTTAACATAGGCGGTGTGTAAATATCATCACCGTTCTGTACCGGAAGTACATTTACGGAAAAAGGTTTATTGGTTAATTCATGTACTTTGCGTATCTCCTGTCTCATCCGTTCAGCAGTTTCTCCGGGATCGCGTGTTACGCTTGTCTGACCGGCATTAGGTCCGAGACTTCCAAGACCTCCGGCCTCACTTACTGCTGCAGCGAGCTTGGCATCCGTAAGCCACACCATGGGGCCTTGGATGACGGGCTTTTTAATACCCAAGATTTCACAAATTCGATTGCTCATGTTCGTCCTCCTTGTTTAGTTGTGGTTTATGCTAATCCCTTTGCAGGGGGTTAACCATTCCTGAAGCTGATGAAGGATATCATCGGCGACTTCCTGATTTTTCATCTGGTATGTATGACCTGTCTTTTCAATAAAGATCAGTCTGTTTTCTTTCGCGGTCGGCATGTGATTATTCAGGTTGCGTAAGAATTCAGAAGGATCTCCGTCGGTGAAATTGTCGTAGGTTCCGACCAGAAGCGCTCCGGTGTGAGTAATCTGTTCCGCCTGGGAAAAGTCACCGTTCTTTGCCGTGTGGACATTGTTGAGAAGACCGGAAAACTGCCAGTCCCAGGCAGTATTGGCAACGCATTCCACCCATCCCATGAATGGGAACGGGAGCATCTTGTCTCCATCTCTACGCTCTACCTGCTCTTTGATGATCCGCTTTTCCCGCTCTGTCACGCCGGACATCATATAGGTCAGATTGGCGGGAGAGAGCAGGAAGAAGTGTTCTACACGCGGGTCATGATTGTGGGAGAGGTAATAGATCACCTTGTTGGCTCCCAAGGAATGGCCGGCAAGGATGATGTGTTCATAGCCTTCTTCTTCAGCAAAGGTAAGGTATGCATCAATATCCTCATCGGTATAAGAGAAACGCTCATTCCAGGAACCGATCGTTTCCTTCTGTCCGGTGTTCACATTAAACGTTTCAATCTGCCCGAAGGCGTCATTGGTCTGAGCGTATATGAAATCAATATTGCCGCTGTTCAGGGTATCTCCGATATTGTAATAAAACGGATTGGAATAAAAGTTTCCGTGGATGCCGGTAATGGCGATCATAACTATATCAGCGGAGCGTTTTTCTTCCGGACGGAACAGAACACCGTTCAGGACGGAACCTCTTTTGGTCGGGACATTTAATCGAAACATCATAATGTATCACGCTTTCTGAATATGCATTTGTGCGCCTGTGATGAGTAGCAGGCGTTACAGGAGACACATTTTGAGATGATTGCGGGATCGGCTTTCATCTTATTCGGAAGATCCGGTTCACGAAGCAGAGGTCTGGAAAGAGAGATGAGTTCGATGTCTGTTTTGGTCAGGACTTCCTCCATTGTCTCCAGACTCCGGAAACCGCCGACTACAATGACAGGACAGCTTACGGCTTTTGCGATCTCTGCAGCGGCAGGTACAAAGTATCCTTCATTCACATGTGCTTTGATGCCACCGACAGAAGTCCCATTTCCGCTCACTTCAATGGAGTCAATGCCGGCCAGATCGAGTAGTTTGCAGATGGCAAGACATTCCGGCTCTTCCAGTCCACCGTAGGTAAAGTCACTGCTGTTGATCTTGATCGTGATATGAAGCTTTGGAGCAGCCTCCCGGATGCCGCTCATGATATCCAGAAGGATACGGGCACGATTTTCCGTTGATCCTCCATATTTATCGGTACGATGGTTGATTGCCGGACTGATAAAACGACTCAGGAAAAAGAAATGGGCCGCATGGATCTGTACTCCGTCAAGGCCTGCTTTTTCTGCACGGATGGCGGCGTCTGTGAATTGCTGGATCACATATTTGATCTCTTCAGCAGTCATGTCATCCGGTTCCACCTGCATATATTTTCCTTTAACTTCCCGGTAATAAGCCCCGAGAGCAAGCTGCGTGATGACGGGGATTCCTTCCGCATGAATGATATCCGTCAGTTTCTTATACTGTGGAATGAGGGAGTCATCACACAGGCGCATCATGCCGCCAAAGTAATAATCGTGCAGGGCAACGCTGGTAAAACCGGTGATGATGGCTCCGACACCACCTTTTGCCAGCTCTTCGTAAATCTCATACGCTTCTTCTGTGACACTGCCGTCCTGGTTCGCGAGTCCTTCCCAGGTAGCGGAGCGGACAAGACGGTTTTTCAGCGCAATATTTTTCAGTTGTTTTTCTTCAAATATTTTCTTCATGGCAATGTTTCTCCAATCTTTGTTATTGTTATTTCCTGAAAACCATGTATTCCAGGTTCATCAGAACGGTCTGTTATGGTATATTCCACTTGAAGCAGCAGGCCGTCAGAGCGTTCTGTTAATTCATAATGGGCGGTGTGCAGACGGAATTCATGCTTTAGTGACAGCGTTCCATAGCAGATTGAAGTATCCGATTCGGGATCAAAAAACATATCCCCCTCAAAAGCACCGACACGATGTATGAGCATGGATTCTCCGGATGCTTCAATTCCTACTTTTGTGATCATGTTTCCGGTGCGGTCAGTATATACTATGGTATGTAATCCGTTTTTTATTCTGTATTCTCCGATATAGTTATTGTTAGTTGTTTCCCCATCGAGTGAACTGCTTAACGCTATGTGTACCCGATAGATCGTGTTTTCTTCCATCTATTAATTGCCTCGATTCGTTTCTTCGAAAATCTGCTCCATCCTGATGTCCGGCACGATCCACAGAAGTGTCATGGCCAGAAGAAGGATATAGGAGATAAAGCGCAGCGAACCAATAAAGGCAAAGACAAGAGCGGCAATTTCGAGGATAATGGTTGCCAGTTCTTTTGTTCCCTTGTTTAATCTTTTATACGCAGAAGAATCTTTATGGCTGAAAAGGATCGTCCTTTCGACCAGTATGAATGCAAGAGACTCAACGAGATTCACTGCAACATAAGTAATTGTTGGAAGAGATGCAAAGTTCGTCTTTCCAGCCCATGCGGTTGCTACGGGATAGAAGGACAGGGTGAACAGATAAAAGTGGTTTGCCCAGATAATCTTGCCGTTTATGTGGTCCGTAACTTTCAACAGATGGTGATGGTTTGCCCAGTTAGTACCAATCATAATAAAGCTGACGGTATAAACGAGAACAAGAGGCAGTATCTCCGTAAGGTCTGAGAGGTTTTCACCCTTTGGCGGTTCTATCAGTAAGACCGTTATGGTGATGATAATGGCAATTATGCCATCACTGAATGCTTCTAATCTACCCTTGTCCATCAAAAAGCTCCTTTACAAATCTGTTATGCTCTATTATAATTTGGCACAAAGAACAAACAAGAAGGCAGAATATTCTGTGCCACTATATAAATTATAGTATTGGAGATTTACAATGTCTAAGAAGCCTTTACCAAAAGAAGAGAACATTTATGAAACAGATTGCCCGATTCTTTATGCTATGAATCTGATCGGGCAGAAATGGAAGCTTCCGATCCTTTGGTATATAGCAGATGCGGAGAATCAGACACTCAGGTACCGGGAACTGGAGAAGAAGGTTGTAGGCATCACAGCGACTATGCTGACAAAGTGCCTTAGAGAGCTGGAGCAGGACAAGTTCATTACAAGGAAGCAGTATAGTACGATACCGCCAACTGTGGAGTATTCACTTGCGGACAGGGGAAAGACTCTGATTCCAGCGTTGGAATCAGTATATCAGTGGGCGGATGAGCAGATGAAAGGGCAGTAATCCTGACGCACTTGTATAACACCAGATTGCTTAATTCATGGCACTTGTCCGACACGCACCGTTCTATTTTGGAGGTGGTTTAGCGAGAAAGCCTTGATTTATGGGAAAAAGTTTTTCAAAAAGTTTGTGTCACGGGGTTGACATTATCGGGCTCAGGGAAAACCCGTACAGCATCAAGCTGTGTGGATGTTTTAAGCCGGGGAAACAAGGAGGAGACTGAGAAGCCTTATCAAACTTATTCCCCAAGGAGAAAAGAAGGTAATTGAAACGAGCCTCACGGATCCGGTTATCAGACATGAGGAGGGTGTTGTACTGGATGACGGGTATGATTTTGAAGATTACAGGCTCAAGGTTAATCATAAAGCTTTAAGCGCAATAAAGCCTTTTGACCCTGGCAATACCCCGGATCGTTCCACTGCTGACGCAACTCCTGTAAAAAATAACAAAACTGAAACATTTCTGAAACAAAACTGAAACCCTGTTTTTGTATCATCGCTTAAAGAAGCGATAGATATACAAAGGCAGGGTTTTTTATTATGAAAAAAGCAATCTTACTGGTAGGCCTTCTTGCAGTTATGTTAACCGGATGTACGGCCAAGAAACAGGCGGAAACAGCGGATCAGACGGTTTCGGTCAAGGCCATGGAGGTCTCTCCCGGGGTACTCACGACCGAGGGCACCTATATCGGAGTTATCGAAAATACCGAGGCCGTGGAGCTCGTAAGCCAGGTAACGGGAACCATTAAGGAGGTAAATGTCTCCGTGGGCGACACCGTATCCCAGGGCAGCGTTCTGGCCCGTTTTGACGATACCTCCGCCAGGATAGATCTGGAAACCGCCCAGGCCGGGGTTAAGAGCGCCGAGGGGAGCCTGCGGAGCGCGCAGAAAAGCGTCGAGAGCGCCCAGACCGGCTACAACTCCGCCATGATAAACGGCAATAACCAGCTCGGCCCCAGCCACCACCTGTCCGATTATCAGAGCCAGATGAATATAAAGTCCATCGAATCCAACATCGCCTATCAGGAGGACAAGATCCGCACCTATAAGGAGACCACCCTGCAGGAAGCCATAGACGACGTGGACGAGTACGAGGACAAAAAGAAAAAGGCGAAGAAAGAGGGCAATGACGCGGCCTACGAGGAATATAAGTCCAAGCTGGAGTCGGCAGAGGACGCCCTGGAAAGCGCCGAAAAGGGCCTGAAGGACCTGGAGTACACCTATAAGTCCACGATAAACAGCTATGAGACCGCGGTGGGCTCCCGGGACATAACCAACAACGAGGTCTATCCGGGACAGCAGCTTTCAATCTTAAATTCCTTAGAGTCTGCTCAAAACAGCATCGACAGCGCAAAGATCGGGGTGGACAACGCGGCAGTCGGCGTGGAAAGCGCACAGACCAAGGTGGACGCGGCCGAATACAAGCTCAGTCTTTACACCCTTACATCGCCTATAAATGGAATAATCGAAGAAGTAAACGTAGAGGAAAACAACTATTTTTCCGCCGGGAACATAAGCTTCGTAATTTCCAACCCCGACTCGCGCCGTGTGGTCTTCCACGTGCCTGACACGGTTGCCGGCGAGCTCTTGTCCGGCCAGGGAATAACCGCAGTCTCCAACGGCAAAACCTACGACGGAGAAATATCGGAGATAGGCGTAGCCGTAGACGATACCGGATTATTTCAGGTAAAGGCGACCCTCTATGAGGCCGGAGACCTGTCCGACGGCGTAAACATCAGGATAAATACCACAATTCACCGCTCCGAAAACAATATCGTGGTTCCCTCTACGGCGGTTTATTTCAAAAATAATCAGGGCTTCGTCTATATCGCGGAAGAGGGCAGGGCTGTTCGAAAGGACGTCACCGTAGACATATACGGCAGCGAGCTTACGACCCTGACCGAGGGCTTGAATACGGGCGACCTGGTCATCACCACCTGGTCCGGCTCCATGCACGAGGGTTCCGAAATATCCGTGGAGCGGGAGGCGGAGAGCGTATCGGAGGTCGAGCTTTCTCCTGATAAAAAGATGGCCGGCAATACCGAAAATCAGGCAAAGAGCGCAAAGCTCACCGCAGGAGTGGCGTCCTTCTGGAATTAATCAGTAGCCAGGAACCAAGCAGTCTCCAAGGGCTGGGGAATAAGATACTATCGGGAATAAAACCCTTCAATGATAAGAGGAGCATAACATGGGTTATTTAAAAACGATCTTGAACAGGCCGGTGTCGGCGATACTTATAATATTATCCGTGATCATCTTCGGAATCATGTCCGTAAGGGGCATGCAGATGGAATACTTTCCCGACCTCAATATGCCGATGGAGGTAGTGGTCATCACCTATCCCGGAGCGGACGCCGACAGCGTGGAGCGGCTGGTAACGGAGCCTGTCGAGGACATGGGAAAAAATCTGACGGGCATAGCCTCCATAGAGTCCCAGTCCTATGAAAACTACGGGATGATACAGTTCACCTACGAGTACGGGACTGACCTGGACGATGCCTACATGGAGCTTAAATCAGAGCTCGACAACCTGGCCGGGGATCTCCCTGACGAATGCGACCCTCCTAAGATCATGGAGGTGGGCATAAATAATGACGCCGACATCTCAATAGCGGCCAAATCCGTGGACGGCACGGACATCCTGGACTACATCGACAACACTGTGGTTCCCGCCCTGGAGGGAGTTAACGGAGTTGCCAAGGTGGAGGTCAAGGGCAGCCGCGAGCGCTATACGAAGATCGTGCTGGACGAGGACAGGATGAAGCAGTATGGCCTGAGCATTTCCCAGATAGCCTCGGATATTGCCTCCGCGGACTTCGATATGCCCGTTGGAAAGATAGAATTTGAGACCCAGCAGCTCGCCGCAAATGCCTATTCTGAGATAGTATGGCATACCGACCTTCCGAAGGTGGCTCTGCGGACGAGCACGGGGGCGCTCATAACCCTTGGAGACGTAGCCAGCACCATCAATGTTTTCGAGGACGAGCCCGAGTCCATAAGCCGCTTTAATGGCCAGGACAGCGTGCTCCTGGAGGTCAGCAAGAAGAGCACGGCCCAGACCGTAGCCGTCTGCAGCGCGGTCGAAAAAACAGTAAATTCAATGCAAAATCCCAGCGTCGAATACGAGGTCATCCACTCCGGCGCCGACGATATAATGGATTCACTCACAGAGGTGCTTAAGACCCTGGTGGAGGGCGTTCTTATCACAATGCTGGTCCTCCTGGTATTCCTGGGCGACATCAAGGCCAGCCTCATAGTGGGAAGCTCCATGCCGCTGTCCATCTTCATCGCGGCCATGATATTAAAGCTCATCGATATGCCCTTCGACCTGATGACCGGTACCGGAATGATAATCGCCATCGGAATGCTGGTGGACAACTCCATCGTCGTATTGGAGAGCTGCTTCAGGGCAAAGGAGGAAGCGGAGGACCACAAGGACGCGGCTTTAAAAGGAACATCTGTTATGCTATTTAGCGTCCTGGGCTCCACCCTTACGACAGTAGTAGTTTACGCGCCCATAGCCATGGCAACCGGCATGAGCGGACAGATGAACAAGCCCCTATGCTATTCCATCATACTTACGATGCTCGCCTCCCTCGTAAACTACATAACGGTGGTGCCCCTGCTATTCACCCTGTTTAAGCCAAAGTCAAAGGAGGAGCTGCCCATAAATAAGCTGCTGGATGTCTTCAGGCGCGGCTACGCAAAGCTCATCCCTTCATTTTTGAAGCACCCGGCCATTCCGGTCATAATTGCAGTAGGACTTTTGACAGTAGCCATAGGGCTTCTGACGACCCTGAATTTCGATATTTTCCCTCCCAGCTACGACGGGAGCATCGAGGCAGAGGCGGCCTTCCGCTCCGGCACGAAGCTCGAGGTCATGGATGAGCGCATAAAGGAGCTGGAAAGCGCCCTTGTGAACGATGAAAACTTTGGCTCGGTGGAGCTTAGCATCGATTCGACCGGGGTTAAAATCACCGCCTACAGCGCGGAGGGGTCAAAGAGGACCAGCGAAGAGGCCGTCGAAATATACACAAGGCAGTTTGCCGACGTGACGGATATGGATCTCAAATTCACTCCCACCGGAGTTACAACGGGTCTCGCCTCCCTTATGAGCGAGGGAAATTCCAATTCCATCACCCTGGAGAGCGAGGATATCGACCTCTTGGAGCAGGGTGCGGCGGCAATAGAAGAGCGCCTAAAGACCGTGCCCGGGGTCATCAAGGTACAGAATGCCGCGACGGCAAGGCAGACCAACGTTCGCTACCGCATAGACCAGCAGGCCGCGAAGGATAAGGGCTTCCAGCCCTCGGCGGTGGCAATGCAGATCTATTACATGCTAAACGGCATGACCGCCACTGAGCTCGAGGACGAAAACGGCGAGGATATAGAGGTGCGCCTCCAATATCCCGACCTGGAATATAACGACCCCCAGGTACTCTTGAGCCAGTCCATCACGGCCTCCGACGGCAGCAGCGTCGCACTTAAGGATATCTGCACCGCTGAATACACTGAGATCCTGCAGAATATCCACAGGGTCGAGGGCAAGTTTACCACCGAGGTCAAGGCCACCATAGACAGCGCCTTAAAATACGAGGTCTCTGCGGCAGTTGGCGACGCGGCCAAAGAGGTAGCGCTCCCGGAAGGAGTCGCCCTCGCCCAGAGCACCATGGATAAAAGGCTCTCGGACGAAATGGGCTCCATGGGAACCTCACTCATTATCGCCATAATGCTGGTATTCCTCGTAATGGCGGTGCAGTTTGAGTCAGTGCGCTACTCCCTCATGGTAATGATGTGCATACCCTTTTCCCTGATAGGCTCCTTCGGCCTCATGTTCCTTATGAACGAGCCCATAAGCATGATGGCTATGATGGGAATCCTCATGCTGGTGGGAATGGTGGTAAATAACGGTATCCTTCTCGTGGACGGAACCAACGAGCTCAAAAAGGAAATGCCCCTCGGAGACGCCCTTATCGAAGCGGGACTTACGAGGCTCCGCCCCATCCTCATGACGACGCTGACCACAGTGCTCTCCATGCTGCCCCTGCTTTTGTCCGGAAACAGCGGAATGAATATGATGCACGGCATGGGCGTAGTCATAGTCGGCGGTCTCGTGGCCTCCACCCTGCTGGCAATGTTCCTTATGCCGCCCTTCTACCTGCTGATAAGCGGCACCGATATGGAGGGCAGGACCCGCAGGGAACGCGCTCTTATCAGGAAGGAGAAGAGGCTTGCAAAAAAGAACAGGAAGGCCCAGGAGGACGAAGAAGAATGACACTATATGATTCTTTAAAAGATTATGATAAATTGTTAGTGCAAAACCCGAATGTTACAGGAGTATCTGTCATGTTTAGAATACTGGTAGTGGACGACGACGAGGATGTTAACGGCAGCGTATGCTCATATCTTAAGCACAACGGCTATGACGCCCACGGGGTCTTAAGCGCCGACGAGGCCTACGACCACATGTTTAAAAATCCGGAGGACCTTATAATCAGTGACATAATGATGCCGGATATCGACGGCTATGAGTTTGCCGAGGCCATCCGCAGGTCGGACAAAAATATCCCCATCCTCTTTATCACCGCAAGGGATGATTTCACCTCTAAAAAGCGGGGTTTCGAGGCCGGTATCGACGACTATATGGTAAAGCCCCTGGATCTCGACGAGATGCTGCTTAGGATAGAGGCGCTCTTAAGACGGGCCCAGATTGCGGAAAGCACGGTTTTGGACATCGGGAGCGTTCATATAGATACGCAGGCGCGGACAATAAACGTCTCCGGCGAGGAAATTCCTCTAAGCGCACGGGAATTCAATCTCGTTCACAAGCTTTTGTCCAATCCGAATAAAACGTTTTCGAGAACCCAGCTTATGAATGAATTCTGGGACGCCGGGGCGGAGAGCTCTACTAGGACCGTAGATGTCTACATGACGAGAATCCGCTCGAAATTCGCCCAATGCGCCGACTTCGAGATAGTTACGGTACACGGACTCGGCTACAAGGCCGTAATAAAGATTTAAATAAGACCGGAGAGGAAAGCAATGCAAAAAAGATCAAATTCCGTAACTGTTCGGAACCCAGGGGGGCTGAACAGTTACCAAATTCCCAAAAACCGATCAAAAGTCTCTTTTCTTTTCATGAATATGTCGCTATTTTCCTGATCATAGTCGCGCTGCTAACATCCTCCTTTATATTGTTCTTCACCCTTACCAGGGTAAAGATCACTTTTGAAGACGCCAGATACGCGGCTCTGGCTACTTTTGCCAACATTTTTCTGATCTCCCTGCTGCTCACCTTTATAAGCGGGCTGCAAAAAAAGCTGACCGTCGAAAAGCCCGTTAAAAAAATCCTTGAAGCCACCAGGGCCATCGCGTACGGGCGGCTGGATACGAGGATCCCTCCTCGAAACGTCCCAAAAGAAAAATTCAACGAATTCGACCTCATCATCGAAAATATAAACCTAATGGCGGAAGAGCTCTCAGGCACGGAGATCCTGAGAAATGACTTTATCTCAAACGTTTCACATGAGATAAAGACGCCCCTTGCGGCCATACAAAATTACTGCGTGCTCTTGCAGGACCCCGGGCTTTCCCCGGAAAAGCGGCAGGAATACGCAAAGGCGGCGAATGCCTCCTGCAAGCGGCTTTCGGCTCTTATCACCAATATCCTGAAATTAAATAAGCTGGAAAACCAGACTATTTTCCCGGAGCGAAAACGTTTTAACCTAAGCGAGCAGCTGTGCTCTTGCATGCTGGACTTTGAGACCATCTGGGAAAAGAAGAATATCGAGATCGAGGCCGACATCGACCAGGATATCTATGTGGAGGGGGACGAGGAGCTGCTGTCCCTGGTCTGGAATAACCTTCTGTCCAATGCGCTTAAATTCACCGATGAGGGCGGCAGGGTGGAGGTCTCCTTAAAGCAGGAAGACACGAAGATCATTGCAAAGGTCTCCGACAATGGCTGCGGGATAGACAGCGAGAGCATGAAGCGCATCTTTGAAAAATTCTATCAGGGGGATACCTCCCATGCCTCGGCGGGAAATGGTCTCGGGCTGGCTCTCGCGCATAAGGTAGTGGAGCTGTCGGGCGGCAGTATCGAGGTCGACAGCACTCCCGGGGTTGGTTCGGTGTTTAAAGTTATACTATAGGAGCTAGAGCGAGGGTGCAAAATATAAAGGGCTCAGCCAGTTCTAGGCTCATAGCACCTGCTCATAAACACGGCTTGTTCTGCGCAACTCGCTTGTTTCGTGCGACCTAAAGGTCTTCGAAACTGCGCTCAGACAGGTGCTCGCCCAAGCCTAATCGCAGGCACTATTCACCAAGAACTGCTGGCTAAATTTTTATATTTTGCACCCTCGCTCTAGCCCCATCTACAAAAATTTATAAATATTTTAGCACTCACCGCTTGACAGTGCTAACAATTCAATACTATAATCTCCTCACATGTGAAGCTCTGCTTTGAGCTTCACTAAAGTTAGCATAGATCAAGAGGAGGTTGAATATATGTTAGTAATCCCCGTACACAGTATGATACTGGCGTCTGACGCCGTTCTTTATTTTCCCATGGACAGGCTCCGCACCAACTCCGGCGGCAAGGGCATCACGGTAGGAGAGAAGGTCGTCCTGATCGTAGCCAAAAAGCCCCTGAAAGCAGAGGATATGAGCGAAGACAGCTTTTATCCCATCGGAATGTCCGGAGTTATAAAGGAAATAAACGCCCAGGGCTACGCCGCCGTCGGCACCCAGTACCGGGTAAACCTGGAGACCATAAGCGTCAACCCTAATCATACCGTAGAGTTGACGATCTCAAGACGCAGCGACATAGACGATCTGGACAAGGCCGTCGAGGTGGAGAAGCTCAAGAACCTGAAGCAGGAGATGCGGGATTTTGCCTCCGGCTTCGAATGGGCCAATTCCGCGGAATACTACCTCGATCAGGTTAATTCCATAGGCATGGCGGCCTGCTCCATATCTCCCTGGCTAAAGCTCTCGAATGAAGAATGCTACGAGATCCTCGCCGAGGACAGCAACGCGAAACGGGCCGAGCTCATAGAAAAGGCCCTCTACGACTTCCTGGAGGTGGGAAGGATAACCAATGAGGCCGTCAGCTCCCAGCAGAAGGAATACCAGAAAATGTACCGGGAGTCCGCCATCAAGCGCCAGATCGAGCACCTGCAGAAGGAGCTCGACGAGATGCATCCTGAAAACGTTACGGATATACAGAAATTCGAAAATAAGATAAAGGATGCCGGCATGAACGAGACCGCCCGGAAGGAGGCGGAAAAGGTCTTAAACCGCCTGCGGAACGAGGGCAAGGAGAGCGTGGAATCCGGAATGCTCTACGACTATCTCGATTTCGTAACCTCTCTTTCCTGGAAAAAGGCGGAGCCCGAGTATATAAACCTCGAAGAGGCCCGCAAGGTCCTGGACGAGGACCACTACGGGCTTAAGAAGGTCAAGGACAGGATCATTCAGCAGATAGCCGTAATGAATCTTAAGAAGCAGCAGTCCGGCTCCATCCTGCTCTTCGTAGGCGCTCCCGGTACCGGAAAGACCAGCATCGGCAAGAGCATTGCCCGTGCCCTGGGGCGGGAATATGTCCGGGTAAGCCTTGGCGGAGTCCACGACGAATCCGATATTCGCGGCCATCGCCGGACCTATATAGGGGCCATGCCCGGCCGGATAATGGACGGCATCCAAAAGACCAGGGTTTCTAACCCTGTAATGGTCCTGGACGAGGTGGACAAGATGACGGATTCCTTCCACGGAAGCCCGGCCAGCGCCCTGCTCGAGGTTCTGGACCCCGAACAGAACAATACCTTTACCGACCACTATATGAACGTGCCCTACGACCTGTCCGACGTGCTCTTTATCTGCACGGCGAACACCACCGACACCATACCGGAGCCGCTTTTAAACCGTATGGAGGTAATACAGTTCACCGGCTACACTCCGCTGGAAAAGCTCCATATCGCAAAGGAGCATCTGGTTCCGAAGTCCATGGAGAGCATGGGTATTACCGAGAAACAAATGGAGGTCGAGGACGCCGCCCTGGAGACCCTGATCTCCGACTATACGATGGAGGCCGGGGTGCGAGGTTTGCGCAAGCATATCGACACCCTTTGCCGGATACTGGCGGTAGAGGTTTCGGAGAATCCCGAAAAGAAATACCTAATCACCCCCGACGAGGTGAGAGAGAAGATGGAGGCGAGACCGATACAGCACAATGAGGTCCTGCCGAAGCCGCGGGCGGGAGTCGTTACCGGCCTGGCCTGGACGCCGGTGGGAGGCGAGATCCTCTACATTGAAACGATGTTCACCAAAGGCCGCGGAGAGCTGATAATTACCGGGCAGCTCGGGGATGTGATGAAGGAATCGGCGCGGATCGCCATAAGCCTCGTAAAGTCGCTCTTCCCCGAAAAGGCTGACCTCTTTAAAAAGAACGACCTGCATATTCACGTACCAGCTGGCGCGGTTCCCAAGGACGGTCCCTCTGCAGGAGTCACCCTGACAACTGCCCTGGCCTCGCTGGTCACCGGAAAGATCGTAGATCCTCACATAGCCATGACCGGAGAGGTGGCGCTTAGGGGCGCCGTTACCCCGATTGGCGGATTGCCTGAAAAGCTTATGGCGGCGCAGCGTGCCGGAGTGGAAAAGGTCTTTATCCCTAAGGAAAACATGCACGACCTTAAGGATGTGGCGCAGGAGGTCAAGGACAAGATTGAGATAACACCTGTTACATCGGTTACGGATATACTTGTAGAAACAGGAGTAATACGCCCCGGCAAGGCCTTGAGCGCTTGATAAACTATAACTCTAAAGGGGGCTGTAGAGATAGTAAATATTCAAATGGCTCTGGTCACACTAAGTTCACCGTTCGCCTTGAAGCGGCGCTCATGTCCCTAACACCTCGCTTCGCTCGGCGCACTCAATCGCGCCCGGCGGCTCCGGTTCACTAAGTGTGCCAGGCTGAATATTTGAATATTCACTATCTCTACAGCCCCTTGATTTGATTTGACTATATAGTAAATATATTACAGTTATTTTCAAGAAGTACTGTATGTTCGAATTCCAGGCCTTCCAGGTTTGGTGTGAATAATTTACCGGTATCCTTTATTTTTATTACAGATTTATCATCCATCGCAATAACACATTCTCCCAATAGCTTTTTATCGTCTTTGTTATCGGGAAGATTTCTGATCTCATTAAAAAGCAGCCTGACATTTTCTTTTTTCCGGCTGATGACATCTGCGGGAACTTCGTTGAACTTCAGTATTTTTTCTACAAAATCGGAAAGCCTTTCAAGGCCCGCATCATTAAATTCAAAGCTTTGGCAATATACATATTGGAATTCCTCAACATCGACCATGTAAGGAATAAATGCCAGTCCTTTTGCTACCAGCATAAAGCCGAAAAAGATCACTATGGCAATTATCTGTGAAAGCAGCATACCTCTTCCCATTCCCACAACGCCTTCGTTTACAGAAAAGGTAAGACAGAAAGGGGCGGGAAGCAGCAGGGTTCTTAGGAATATCAATAAATCAGACCAATAAGGCTTCCTCGTGGCACCATAGTAATTATTAAGAAAACCCGTGAAAGAGGCCGCCATAATGCCAATAGCACAAAATCTTACACATTGTATAAGCTCAAAATAAAATGGCGAAGCAGCTATACCAAAAAGATAAAGGAACAGGCCCGGGAAGGAAAAGATCAGCATTGAAAAAACAAAGCCAATCAAGATACACACCCACATTGAATAAGAAAAGATCTCTTTAAGGCCTTTGAAGTTTTTTTCGTCAAAATAAGCAGCAATTATATCATAAGCGCCCTCAGAAGGCGCCTTCACCATTTCGTAAACCACCAACATGGAACATAATATCGTATTTGCAATAAGATGACCACTGCCGCATATGGTAGTGATACCCTTCGTAAAAGCAATAGAAGCAACAAACATACATAATGCAGGAAGTCTCTTTGAAAAGGACAGTGTGATGAAAGCTTTT
>JAFTEI010000146.1 GCA_017453965.1 Lachnospiraceae bacterium | reverse complement strand
TCTACTCTCACACTGATTCCGCCGGCAGGCGGCATTATGAAAGCTTTACCGCGCCAACAAAACGCGAGGCGGAGATGCTTGCCGCCGAATGGGCGAATAAGAAAGAGCGCCAGGAGCGCCTTGATCTTACGGTAGGCGAAGCCATCACCGGATACATACGGGCAAAGGAAGGAGTCTTGAGCCCTTCCACCATCCGCGGCTATAAAACGCAGCTTAGGAACAATTACAAGGAAATCTCCCACAAACCGATCCGGAAACTCACTTCGGAGGATCTGCAGCTTTTTGTATCCTCCCTCTCCGGTTCCCTCACGCCGAAGTCGGTAAGAAATATATATGGGCTCTTAAGCTCTGCCCTGTCCTTATATCTCCCTGATACGACATTCAAGGTAACTTTACCCTCAAAAACAAATAAACGCCCCGTTTCGCCCTCTGACGCGGACATACAGGCACTATTTGAGGCGGCAACGGCTCCTATGAAAAAGTGTATAGCGCTGGCTGCCTTTGGGTCTCTCCGCCGCGGGGAAATATGCGCTCTGACATTCGCCGATCTAAACGGACGTGTGCTGACGGTCGACAAGGACATGGTCCAGGCACCGGACAACTCCTGGATAATAAAGGATATGCCGAAGACTTCCCAGTCGATCCGGAAAGTGGTCCTTCCTGACAAGGTAGTTGAACTGCTCGGCCAGGGGCGGCCGGAAGAGCGGCTGGTCGAATATGAGAACCCTGGTTCAGTGGGTAGCGGTTTCTGGAAGCTGGCCAAAAAGAAAAAATTGTCGATACGCTTTCATGATCTTCGACATTATTTCGCTTCGATCGGAGCCGTGCTGAATATCCCCGATACCTACCTTGCGGATTTCGGAGGCTGGCAGCGAGGCAGCTCCGTCATGAAGGCCGTGTATCAGAATAATATAACCCCTATGAGCGATCTATATTCGAACAAAATGGCAGAGCATTTTGACGGTCTATTATGACGGAAAAATGCGGATGGAAAAATTATGCAACACGAAATATCACACGAAATATAAGAAAGCCGCTATTTATGCGGCTTTGCGCGGTGTCTGGCGTGGGTTCGAATCCCACTCTCTCCGCTCAAAGCTTTTTCGTGAAAGACCTGTCTGCGGACAGGTTTTTCTTTTGCCATTTTTTTGTCACTTCCATGCTATCAATTATAGTATTTCAAGGCACTAATCGCAACTTAAAAAAACCGCTCCTTATTATAGGGGTTCTATCCCCGATAATATCTGACTTGCAGTTCATAGCTACTCCGCTACTCAAAGAATTCCTGTTATCTCCGAGAGGTCGTCTATTCCCTGCTCCTCCATAAACCTCTCGATACCCTCAATGAGCTTCAGCATGGTCCGCGGATCGTGGAAATTCATCATTCCTACCGCAACGGCCGAAGCTCCGGCCATAATAAACTCTATGGCATCCTCCGCCGTTGCAATGCCTCCCATTCCTATCACCGGTATTTTTACCGCATGGGCCGCCTCATAGACCATGCGCACAGCGACCGGCTTGATGGCGGGCCCTGAAAGTCCCCCCGTCCGGTTGGCGAGCAGGAAGCTCCTCTTGTAAATATCTATCTTCATCCCCGTGATGGTATTGATCAGAGAGACCGCATCCGCTCCCGCTGCCTCCGCCGCCTTCGCCATCTCCGCTATGGACGTGACGTTGGGCGACAGCTTCATGATGACCGGCTGACGCGCTGCCTTTTTCACGGCCTTTGTTATCTCCTCAAGTGCCCTGGGGTCAGTCCCGAAGGCGATCCCGCCCTCATGCACATTAGGACAGGAAACATTGATCTCCAGCATCGAGACATTCCCGCAGTCAGCGAGCCTTTCCACCGCCTCGACATATTCTTCAACACTGTGACCGCACACATTCACAATTACATTCGTATCGTAGTTCTTTAAGAACTCCAGATCGCGCTCGATAAAAACATCTATCCCCGGATTTTGCAGACCTATGGCATTTAACATGCCCGATGAAGTCTCGGCCACCCTGGGTGTCGGATTGCCCTCCCAGGGCACCTTCGCCACTCCCTTTGTCACTATGGCCCCGAGGCGGTTTAAATCCACCAGCTCACTGTATTCCATCCCGCTCCCAAAGGTTCCTGAAGCGTTCATCACCGGATTTTTAAATTTTACTCCGCATATCTCAACTGCCGTATTCATATATCCACATCCTTTGCTGCAAAGATCGGCCCTTCCGTACAAATTCGCGCGTTTTCGACCTGAGAGTGGCCGTCCTTGAACCGGGTCTTAACGACACAGCCAAGGCAGGCGCCCACGCCGCAGGCCATACGCTCCTCCAGGGATATATAGGCCGGAATAAGCCTCTCCTCAGCATACTGTTTTATCCCCTTAAGCATGGGCATCGGTCCACAGGCATAGATCAGCTCCGGCTGCTTTCCTCCAGACCTCAGGGCGTCGATCACCGTCCCGTGCGTCCCCTCCGAGCCGTCATCAGTGGCTATGTGCACAGCAGCGAATTCCTTAAACTCCCCCGCCAGAAACAGCCCCGCTGCCGCAGAGCGATAACCCAGATATACATCCACGTTTTCCGCGCCGCCCTCATGCAGCGCCCTGACCAGACCCAATAAAGGAGGGGCCCCTATTCCGCCGCCCATGACGGCAATATTTTCCGCCCCCTTTGCAACGGATATATCAAAGCCGTTTCCGAGCGGCCCTATGATATCGATCCCGTCTCCGCTTTCAAGGCGACTCATTTCACCGGTTCCATAGCCGGCAACCCTCCAGACGAGCCTGAGGCTGCCGCCCTCCCTGTCAATATCGCAGATGCTTATGGGTCTCCCCAAAAGATGTGCCTCACTTCCGGTATTGAGCATAACAAACTGTCCCGGGCGGGCCTCTGCGGCTGCCGCCGTCTTAAGCCAGACTCCGTAAATGCCCTCCGCCAGCTGTTCTTTTTCTATTACGACCGCTTTTTCGCTTATCACTTTCTGTCTCCCTTATTAAAGGGGATTTTCTCCCCGGTAAGATCTAATTTACAGGTTCATAGCTACTACATTCCTTTTAAAGGTCTATAGTCCTCATTCCCCTGCCGGCAGCGTCGTAGACCACCCTGCCGCCGCAGATCGTATATAGCACCTTCCCCGGCAGGACCGCGCCGAGGAAAGGCGAATTTTCAGATTTGGAATAAAACTTCCCATACTCTGTCTCAAGCTTGTCCGAAAAGATCACAATATCGGCCGGCGAACCAACGGAAAGCTTTCCGACATTTAAGCCGTACAACCGGGCGGGATTTACACTGATACGCTCAATAAAGCCGCTTAGGGAAAGATACCCGGGCCTGATAAGGTTTTTAACCGAAAGCGAAAAGGCGGTTTCAAGTCCCAGGATCCCGCTGGGCGCTTTCCCGAAAAGCCCGGCCTCGACTTCCCCCGGCTCTGCCCCCTTCTTATATTGGCCCTCATTGGAAAACCAGCCGCCCCGGGCCTTGTCAGCCGCGGTATGTGGCGCGTGATCAGTAGCGATAATGTCTATCGTCCCGTCTTGGAGCGCGTCGACGATCGCCTGCCTGTCTTCCTCTGTCCTAAGCGGAGGGTTGATCTTGGCGTTCGTCCCATATCTTAGAACCGCCTCCTCTGTAAGAGAAAAATGGTTGGGCGTAGCCTCTGCGTGAATAAGCCCCGCGGTATCCCTCTTCCTGGCTTCACGGATAAGCTCCACGCTCTCCCTGGCGCTGACATGCTGTATGTCTATCCCGCAGCCCGTTCGCAGGGCAAGCTCCAGGTCCCTCCTGACCATCTCAATCTCCGCGCGCCTGTCCGCCCCCTTTAGACCCAGCCTTCCTGAGATCTCACCTTCATTTATGCCGGCCACTCCGATATACGAGGGCTCCTCCTCATGAAAGCTCAAGGGCCTTCCGAGTCTGGCTGCATTTTGCATTGCAGCGATGACCAGCCCTTCATCCGTTATAGGGGAACCGTCGTCGGTAAAGCCTTTGACCCCGGCTTCCGCCAGTTCCTCCATGCAGACCAGCTCTTTTCCCGCGCGACCCACGGTGACCGCAGCGCTTTGATATATATTTATCTTTTCCTCAGCCGCCCTGGCGCAGACCTCTTTATATAGCTCCACACTGTCTATCGCCGGTGAAGTATTTGCCATCAGGACCACCGAGGTATAGCCTCCGGCAGCCGCCGCAAGGGCCCCTGTATGAATATCCTCTTTTTCCGTAAAACCCGGGTCCCTGAAATGTGAATGTACGTCCACAAAACCCGGAGCAACATTTAAACCAAAGGCATCGATGACCTGCAGTCCGTCCTGAAACGACGAGGTCTCAAAGCCTGACGCGCTTATCTCGGCTACCACCCCGTCCCTTATGAGCAGGTCAAAGGGGGCGTTTATGCCATTGGCGGGGTCGATCAGATTGCCGCCCTTTATTAATTTAAGCTTCTCTCCCATAAACCCTAAAACATTCCCTCATGACTCTTTAACATAGCTTCGATCCTGCCTTTGACCGTCTCGCCTATCTTTTTCTTCTCATCAGCCGGCATGTCTTTGGTCCTTATCGGCTCTCCGTATTCAATAATGACCTTTGAAGGCGTGAGCGCAGGGAACCTGGCCTCGAAAACATTCTGCGTATTTGAAAGTGCGACGGGAATTATCGTACATCCCGCCTTGGCCGCCATTTTAAGGGACGCGTCGTGGAATTTGAGCACAGTCCCCTCTTTCCCCCGGTTTCTTGTCCCCTCCGGAAAGATCATCATAGAGCCCTTCCCGGAAACGACATCCTCGCACATTTCAGTCAGGACCTTAAAGCTCTGCTTCATATCCTTGCGGTCGATAAATTTGCAGTTGATAAAATACATCCATACGTTTAAGGACGGCACCAAGCCGAGCTCCTTTTTCGCCACGAACCCCAGCAGGTCCTTACAGTGTATCTGGGTAAGGATGATATCGTAATAGCTCCTGTGGTTGCCGACATAAAGAACTGATTCGTTATCAGGAATATTCTCGTCGTGCAGATAATTGACATCCACTCCCGCCATGAGCTTTGCCACCGTAAAGCCGAACTTGCTGGCGGCCTTGCCTATCATCATCGCCGCTCTTTTGTTAAAAAGGCTTATAATAAGCGCGACTATCTGTAGCGGTATCGTGATGATAAGATAAAAAACAACCAGAATAATTAGAATGATAAATCTGAGCATAATTCCCTCGTCCTTAAATATTGTTTTCCCGTGTTTCAGAGGCCCTGCTGCCTCTTTTACGCTTTATTAAACATGCTGTAAGAAACGCCAAAGCTGCCAGCGACAAAATGGTAGACAGGTGTTGCAAAGGTGTTCCGGGGTAGTGCACAAAAATATGATATGCCCCGCCCGTATACACCCTTATCCTTCCGTTATCTCCTGTGGGAGCAATTTCGAGCTTCTCTCCGGTATCGGTATTTTTAGCCTCATAGCCCTTGTAGTAGAGGAAGGGCACGTCGAGATACTCCTCCGCACTGTCCAGATCTACGTAGAGTGAATTTTTCTCCCGCCTCACATGAAGCCTCGCTCCGGCCGGCGTATATGCAACCTCCGCGTCGTCGCTCAGCTTATGCCGGTCTTCAGCTCCCTCTGGCAGCCATTCCCCGCCTATCACGTTTTCGGTAAAGCGGGCATAGTCGTAATAATCGTCGGAATACGAATAATAACCCTGATCGTTTCGCGCATAATTCCCTACCGCCGAAACTATCATGACCGCGAGCACGATCATGACCGCCAGCCCGGAAGCCGCGGCCCCTCCCTGCTTAACGAAAGCATCAATATAGACTCCCGCGGCCAGCGCCAGAAGCGGCCCGACTATAATAAAGGCTCTCCAGGGAAACTGCAGAAATGACAGCTCGTCCTGAAGTCTGCTCCAGGGAATTATCCCGGTCGAGGACAGCATGAACATGGTCCCTGCAAGGGCACAAAGATCCGCAAACCGCGAGTCCTTCCCGTGTGTAATAAATGCCGCCGGGAGAAGTAAAATAAACGGTGCGATACCCATTCCGGGATTTGCGTTTTTAAATATATCCTTTAAGAGCAGCTTTTCATAATTCAGGTCAAAAACTGACTCGGTGAAACGAAAGCTTGTAGTCAAAAGCTGCTCCAGCATGGGCAGCCAGTAAAAGGCCGTAACAGCCAGCACCAGAAGCAGGGTGATGACAAGTCTTACAAAGACATTTCCCCGGCTCTCCTCCGCCCCGTTATTCGCCAGGTCCACACCCCTCACCGCGCGAACATATCTTATAACATAAAAGACAAGCCCCAGCACACATAAAATAATACAGTAGCCCGTAGTAATAGTATGGCAGAGCACCACTCCCGCCGCCCCTGCACCTAAGATCTGCGGCCTTTTAAGATCCTTATAGATAAGGTCATAAACACCAGCGATAACCAGGGGAACAAAGATGGCTGCAGTAAATTCCCCTACGGCTGAGCGCGTGTAAATATCGTCGATATGGTACTGGTAGAGGACCGTCACGGCCATCGCCGTCAATGCAGCCAGCGAGCTTCCGGTAATATATTTTG
The DNA here is from genome assembly GCA_017453965.1 of Lachnospiraceae bacterium. Lineage (GTDB taxonomy): Bacteria > Bacillota > Clostridia > Lachnospirales > Lachnospiraceae > NK4A144. Next base: position 2,564 of record JAFTEI010000146.1, on the reverse strand, counting down.
CACAGTAAAATGAGCTTACAACTGTCAGCGCGATGCAAACCGCGACAAAGCTATGATAGGACAGATTGATGCCGACGCCCAAAGCTCGCAGTATCGCCGGAATATAGAGCAGGAAATCCGGATAGAACATCGAGCTGGCGTAGCCTTCTCCCCCGAAAAAGAGCATATTTACCCTGAGGAAGGGAAGGCCGTTTTCTATCCCGGTCTTTAGGGCTTCTATCCTTAAAAGGTGGTATTCAAGGTCGTGACCGTTGATACAGTTGACCGTCATCAGCGGAAGGCTCGCAGTCACGAAAACTATCAGCATGACGAGCAGCTCCCGGCGGCTCACCGCAAAAAAATTTTTCATACTCTTAATTTACGCTTTCCTTCTTAAAATCGCGTGAATCTCAGAGGCGAATTCATTCCTGTCGACCACTAGCTGAAGGTCATCTATCATATTCAGGAATTTCGGGGCAAAATAGTCCTTGAGCGCGGAATTCCCGTTTTGATCCAGGCTTACGCAGAGCATCCTGTACATATCCATCATATCCGAACCGAATTTCCAGGTTCTCGCCACCTCGAAGCCCATCTTGTCCGCCATAAACTCCAGGGACTGGTCCGAAAAGAGGTGCGTGTGTGTCCCTCCCGCATGCCGGTTATAGCAATGCTGGTTAGCGGCCTCAAAAACGCAGCTCATTGAGAAGCAGGGCACTGAAAGATACACGTAATTTATATTCGGATTTCTCCGGATGGCTGATAAAATCTCGTCGAGATTGATTATATGCTCAAAAACACCGATACCTGACAGCACATTAAACTCCGCTTTCTCAACTATTCCCGCGATATCCCCGCTGCCGACGGCCCTCAGAATTTCGGCGTCCGCCATCCTGTTTGCAAATTCCACCTGGGCCTTGGATATCTCTATACCGAGGGCCCGGATGCCCAATTCCTGGCAGGCCCGTACAAAATATCCGCTGCCGGCTCCGTCGTCCAGAAGCTTGATGTCCTCTTTGGCAAGCCCCCAGCCGTCTAAGGTCTCAAGCAGAAATTTTGCCTTGGGGATGTAGATATTTTCCATCCGGTTCAAATAAGCCGCCTTATCGGCTTCCGAATAGTTATACTCATAGTTATCGGATATATATACCGCGTTGGCAAAATCCTCCGTATCCTCATATCGGGAATTGACGTGCCCGCATTTTTTACAGAGGAAGTAGTCCATTCTCTGGCTGGTATAGAGCTTCTCGCCGCTTATGGGCTCGCCGCAGATCTTACATACCCTCCGCTCGGGCTGGCGCAAAAGCGCGTCCGCCTGATGGCTTGACAGCTCGAGCATCTTATCATTGTGTTCAAAAAAATCGTTCTTTATCTTAAGGATCTCTCCCACACTTTTTCCGTAAATTTTACTCTGCATCGTTTTTATCCGTCTTTTATAAACACTTTTTCCGATATTGCATTCGGAAACTTACATGTATAATATACTAATATATCATTAAAAACTCAAGAACCGGAGTAGCTATGAGCTGTAAGTCGGATATTGCTGGGAAGAAAACCCCTTTAATTGAGGAGGAATAAACTTATGAAGTCAGTCGTTGTTACAGGTGCAGCAGGCTTCGCGGGCTGCAATCTTACAGAAAAGCTTATAGAACATGGATATACGGTGTACGCTGCCCTGAGACCCGGTTCAGACCACAACCGGAGGCTCGACCCGCTTGCGGATAGCGGCCGGCTCCACAGTGTCGAGCTGGATATCGGTGATATTACTGAGCTTCCCGAGGCGATCAGGCCCGGCAGCGCAGATACCTTCTTTCATCTGGCATGGACCGGCGGACGCGACGACTTCGATTCGCAGTATAAAAATATCGGCGATACCATAAATACTCTGGAGGCCGCGGCTGCCATAGGCTGCAAAAGGTTTATCTGCACCGGCTCACAGGCGGAATACGGCATTACCGATAAAATTCAGACCGAGGATATGGCTCCTGCTCCCTTCAGCGCATACGGCGCGGCCAAAACCGCCGCAATGTACCTTTCGAAACGCAGAGCTGAACAGCTCGGGCTCGAATGGATCTGGGGACGGATATTCAGCCTGTACGGGAAATATGAGCCTGCCCATACCCTGGTCCGGTATATCACTGATTCACTGGAAAAAGGGGAAGAGCCCCATGTTACTCCGGCGCTTCAAAACTGGGATTATCTGGATGCCGGAGACTGTGCGGAGGCCCTTATTGCCCTGGGTGAGCGCGGAAAGAGCGGCGAGATATATAATATTGCGAATGGAAAATACCGACCGCTTAAGGAATTTATTGAAATTCTTGCAGAACAAAATCTTGCACCGTGCAAGGATGCCGAAAACAGCCTGGAAGCCAATCACTCTCTGCTAAAGATCCACTACGACAAAACGGCTGAAGTGATAGTCTCACTTCAACCGTCAGTCAGCAAGATAAACCGCGATACCGGCTGGAGCCCGAAGGTCAGCTTTGGAGAATGATATCGCAGATCCTGTCCACCTCTTCCGTCGCCAGCTCCGCAAACATCGGCAGGGTCAGGACCTTCCGGCTGATGTCCAGCGCTATCGGGGTAAG
>JAFTEI010000145.1 GCA_017453965.1 Lachnospiraceae bacterium | reverse complement strand
GGAATACTGGGTCTTCGCCATACATACCGGCATCTTATCGAGCCCCAGCCGCTCCAGCTCCGCTATGGCCTTATCCGAGGCGGCGGAATAATCAACTCCCGCAGCGCCGTAGATCTCACGGGCAACTATCCCGATCTTTTCCCTGATCGGCAGCTTTTCATCGTAAAGAAGCTTAAATTCCGAGGGCTTATCCACAGCCTCGATGACCTTCTTCGCAAGCTCTATGCCGCCTTCACCGCCCTTTTCCCAAACCGAGGAAAAGGCAAATTCGGCTCCCTTGCCGCGAACGTACTCCTCTACGTATTTTCTCTCCTCCCCGCTGTCGGTCAGGAATTCATTCAAAGCGACCACCACGGGCAGACCGTATTTATTTAGATTATCTATGTGACGGCCCAAATTGGCAATACCTTTTTTCAAAGCCTCCAGATTTTCCTCCGAAAGAGAGTCCTTCGGCACGCCGCCGTTATACTTAAGCGCCCTTATTGTCGCCACTAAAACCACGGCATCGGGCTTAAGCCCCGCCTGACGGCACTTGATGTCAAAGAATTTCTCGGCTCCAAGGTCCGCGCCGAAGCCGGCCTCCGTGATGCAATAGTCCGCCAGGGAAAGAGCAGCCCGTGTCGCCCTCACGGAATTGCAGCCATGAGCTATATTGGCGAAGGGGCCTCCGTGAACTATGGCCGGAGTGTGCTCCAGGGTCTGTATGATATTGGGCTTAATGGCATCCTTCAAGAGGGCGGCCATAGAGCCCACCGCCTTGATATCCCCGGCAGTCACGGGCTTTCCGTCCATATCGTAGGCCACTATCATTCTGGACAGCCTGGCCTTCAGGTCCTTCATATCCGAGGCCAGACAGAAGATGGCCATGACCTCGCTGGCTACGGTGATCGTAAAATGGTCCTCGCGCACAAAGCCGTCGATCTTGGAGCCTAAGCCCACCACCACATTTCTCAAGACCCTGTCGTTTAAATCGAGGCAGCGCTTTAAAACTATACGCCTTGTATCTATATTCAGGGCGTTCCCCTGCTGTATATGGTTGTCAAGTAGGGCCGCGCATAAATTATTGGCCGTAGTAATGGCGTGAAAATCTCCTGTAAAATGAAGATTTAGCTCGTCCATTGGCACGACCTGGGCCATACCGCCGCCGGCTGCTCCTCCCTTTACTCCGAAGCAGGGCCCCAGAGACGGCTCCCTTAAGGCGATCACAGCCTTTTTCCCAAGTTTCCCAAAAGCCTCTCCCAGGCCCACTGTCGTAGTTGTCTTACCCTCGCCCGCAGGCGTAGGATTTATGGCGGTTACGAGGATAAGCTTCCCCTTCCTGTCTCCCGGGTCCCGCTTAAGGGCCTCCTCCGAGAGCTTTGCCTTGTATTTTCCGTAGAGCTCGAGCTCCTCCTCGTCTATGCCCAGCTTTCCGGCCACCCTGACTATCGGCTCCAGCTCAGCTTCCCTTGCGATCTCGATATCTGTCTTCATCTCTTCACCCTTTCAAATTTCATTGCTGCAGATTTTATTCCAACTCGTAACTGTTCAGACCCCCTTTGGTTCTAATCAGTTATTCCAACTCCTCAAACTGCCGCACATCCATAAGTATCTGCCTGGCCTTGGTCCCGTCCTCGTGGCTCACCACTCCCGCGTCGGCCAGCTGGTCCATGATACGTGCGGCACGGTTAAAGCCTATCCTGAACTGTCTTTGCAGGATTCCTATGGAGGCCTTCTGCTTTTCTATGATAAAATGCCCGGCCTCCCAGAAATAGTCGTCTCTATCGTCGCCGGGAGCCGCCTGTGCCCCTGACTGCGCGCTGCCATTCTCCTCCGAACCGGAGGGAGCGGCATGGGCCTCGATCTCCTCGCTTATATCCTCTTTGTTGGCGCTGTCCACGCCGTTTTCATTGATTATATAATCCACGACCGCCTGAACCTCTCCGTCCGAGACGAAGGGCGCCTGTATCCTCTCAGGTCTGGGGTAATTTCTGGGAGCAAAGAGCATATCGCCCTTACCCAGAAGCTTTTCGGCCCCGTTGGCATCCAGAATGGTCCTGGAATCCGTGCCCGAGGAGACCATGAAGGCTATCCTCGAAGGCATATTCGCCTTGATAAGACCGGTGATGACATCCACCGAAGGCCTCTGCGTTGCGATTATAAGATGTATGCCTGCGGCCCTGGCCAGCTGGGCCAGACGGCAAATATAGGTCTCTACCTCTGCCTTTGCCACCATCATAAGGTCGGCCATCTCGTCGACAATTATGATGACCTGGGGCAGCGGTGAGGGCAGGGGTATCTCCTCGCCCTTTTCGTTGTACTCAGGCTCGTGGGGCTCCTCGTGAAGCTTTTTGACCTGGGCGTTGTAGCTCTTTAGGTCACGCACCCTCATCTTTTCAAAGAGGTCGAAACGCCTCGTCATCTCAGTGACGCCCCAGTGGAGAGCCCCGGCAGCCTTTCCGGGGTCTGTGACAACGGGCGCCATCAGATGGGGCAGCCCGTTATACATCGAAAGCTCCACCCTCTTGGGGTCTATGAGTACCAGCTTGACTTCGTCCGGCCTGGCCTTATACAGCACCGACATAATGATGGTATTTACACAGACGGACTTTCCAGACCCGGTAGCTCCCGCTATGAGGAGGTGCGGCATGTCGTCAATATTCGCCACCACATTCTGCCCTGCTATATCCTTGCCCACCACAAAGCCTATCCTGGACTTTTCGTTCTGAAATTCCTCCGAATTTATGATGTCCCTCAGCATGACAGTGGAGGTCTTCTTATTCGGTATCTCTATTCCCACGGCCGCCTTGCCCGG
>JAFTEI010000144.1 GCA_017453965.1 Lachnospiraceae bacterium | reverse complement strand
CTGTGGAACTTCATGTTCTTTACGGGGTATCTTAAGATCATATCCCAGAGGTTTGAGAATGGGATGATCTACGCAACCATGGTGATCCCTAACTGGGAGACAAGGTATATATATTCGCAGAAGATCATAAACTAGTTCAAACAGGAGCTCGTGCAGAAAGCCGACAGAAGCGCGCTATTCGAGGCGCTAAAAAATGGCGATGCGCAAGGGTTTGAGAAGGAGATCAACAAGCTCCTGACCCCCTCTATCAGCTACATGGATTCTTATGAGAATTTTTACCACGGCTTCATGGCGGGGATCTTATCCGGCAGCATGGAATATATGGTAAAGAGCAACCGGGAAGCCGGAAACGGGAGAAGCGATCTGCTGCTTAAGACAGGAGATGTTTTTGCAAAGGCCTTTGTAATCGAATTAAAGGCCGTCAAGCAGGAGGGGAAGAGGCCCGTGACTCTGGAGATGATGGACAAAGCCGCGGAGGAAGCCATAAAGCAGATAGACGACAATGCCTATACTGATGCGCTGTTGGAGGAGGGCTACGGAAATATAGGCCGGTATGGGATATCGTTCTTTAAGAAGAGATGCCGCGTGCATTATAAGGACGGGTATGAGCAGCAGGAGTGAAAACGTTACTATTCAGCGCCGGGCCACGCACTTGTAACGTGAAAACGATCAGGGGTAAGTCCCTTGATTGAATTTCCAGCGTATATTATGATAGAGAGAAATTTGCGGATACACAAGGATTGCCGCCGATGAGAGGCAGCTAAAGCTGCGCGGCGGCAAGTAGGCAAGCCGCTAAAGCGGCTCACAACTCAGGAGGGCATAAACATGAAAAAAGTAATGGTTATTTTAATAACAGGCGTAATGATATTTGTGATGACGGGCTGCGGAGCACAGGCCGACAATGCGGCGGAGGTGCCGGCGGCAGCTACAACGGAGGCGCCAGCGGCAGAAACGACGGCGGAGCCGGCTGCAGAGGAGACCGCTGAGCCAGCGGAAGCTTCGGAGGAGGCAACGGATGCCGCCTTTGAGGAAACGCTGGCCGCATTGGGAGATACTGGAAATGCCGAGGAGGCCTCCGGTGAGGCTGCGGCTGAGGATACAGCGGACACGGCCAGTGCGGACAATGCACCGGCAGGCGGCAGCAGCGCGGCGCTTCCCCCTTATGAGTATCCCGGGCCGGAGCTTTTCTACTACAATCTGTATAAATATCTCACAGATGAGCTCAGCAAAAATTATGAGCCTGCCGATGTCTCCATCCCCAATGTTCTGATCGTGGAGAATGATATGTCCAACAGGGATGACATCCGTGTTTACGGCGATTTCTGGATCTATAACTACAAGCTTGAGGGCGATACCCTTATGATGGAATCGGGCGGCTCTTATCCCGGAGTGATTCACCTGAATAACGATTTTGAGGTGACGGGCTTCGACGTAGTGGAGGATGGAAGTAACTGGGATCCCAGCGCAAAGAAGCTCTTCGGCGAGCACTATGACGGGCTGCTCAAGCTTATGGATAATTCCGAGCAAAATGAGGCCACCAGGCTGCAGATCATTGCCAACTACGTGGCAGCCAATAACTTAAACATCACCAAGGTCAAGGACTACGGCTGGGACCCAGTAGAGCTTCCCCCGGAGAATATTGACAATTTCTATAGTAAATTGGATTAAGGATATGTATACGCTTGATGCTGTTATGTTCAAACGTCATAGCTTTCATAACAGCCTAAAGCGGAACATTTTTAAGAAATAATTAATTGACAAGTGGATGCTTTGTGCTAAGATATAAGCGAAGGTGAGTCCTACCGATAAGTGGACTGCTAAAAGCGTTAGGAACTCTAATGGAGTTGCTACATGGTGGCTATGCCAAATGGCATAGCCATTTTTTTAAGGAGTTATATGCAGAAAGAGTTTTGTTTATATAAAGTTGATATGAAGTACATTAGGAATCTTCATAATAAGGATGATAAGGTTCTTTCCGTTTCGCCGCAGACAGGGAAAGATACTCGTGTGTTTGTGGGTATCATTATTGTGTGCAATAATCATAAATATTGTATTCCTCTATCCTCACCAAAGAAAAAGCATAAGAGGATGCGCAACAGCATGGACTTTTCTAAGATTGAAGTTGATGGTGAATTGCTTGGTGTTTTAAATTTTAACCTTATGATTCCTGTTGACGAGAGTCTTTTACAGGAAATAGATGTGATAATAAGGAAAAGGGATCGAAAACTTATTACCATTTATAAACAGCTTTGCCAAAAAGAGTTGGAATGGTGCCGTGAGCATAGCGAAGTTATATGCAATAAGGCAAACGTTTTATACAAAAAGTACATTTTTGGCGACCCATTTGCCGGTAAAGAGCGGTGTCTTGATTTTCCTAAAATGGAAAAAGAATGTGAGAAATATATTTCAAAGAATACGTTTCCCTTTCTGTTTTCTTGATAGCCTGATGTATCTGATTAATACAGACAAGCTTTTCGGCAAGGACTTCAACAGGACAAACTATCAGAAATTTGTGAAGAAACTAAAGAAATAAAAATTTTTTTGAAAAAATTAGCACTCACCTATTGACAGTGCTAACAAAAGTGATATAATACAGTCAGAACGAAGGAAGAGCAGGGAATTAAAAATAAAAGAAGCCCTTTGAAATCTCCTAAAGTTCAAAGCAAATAACTTATAAACCCTGACGACCGGAAGCAAATCGGCGTCACCAACATAAAAAGAAAGAAGGCGGATCATGATGTTAGTACCCAGTATTTTCAAAGACAACTTTATCGATGATTTCTTTAACGACAGTATGTTTTCATTCCCGAACAGCAAAGGCTCCAGCATCCCTATGATGATGCATACGGATGTGAAGGAGACTGAGAACAGCTTCGAGCTCGGAATTGAGCTCCCCGGCTACAGCAAGGAAAATATCCAGGCCGAGCTGAAGGATGGCTACCTTACAATCAACGCCGAGAGGACGGAGAACAAGGACGAGAAGGAAGAGGGCAAGTATATCAGGAAGGAAAGATATACCGGCCATTGCTCCAGGACCTTCTATGTAGGCGAGGATATTGCAGAGGACGACATTAAGGCTAAGTTTGAAAACGGCGTGCTTACCCTCAATATCCCGAAGGAGGTTAAGAAGCCTGAGGTAGAAGAGAAGAAGCTCATTGCGATCAGCGGCTGATGAGGCGCGAAGCCACAAGGGCCTAGCCGGGCTTTGAAGGCTGACGGCGCCGGTCGGGCTTAGATAACATAACACTCCATATTTTATTCCCTCGCTCCGGTTAACCCCGGGGCGGGGGATTTTTTACAAAAAATTTCTGTTAATTCCCGGGGATATGATATAATAAATCGCTATAAATTCTAAAGGAGATCATAAATGGCTACGATTCATGAACTGGGAAAGCTTACGGAGAGCAAATTTTTAAACATGTATAACGCAAAGGGGTCCAACAGCAAGGGGCACCACACCGATTACTACTTTGCCTCCAGGGCTTCCTCCATTGATACCCTGAAACTTAAAACCCACGAAAACAAGCCTGACGGAGTTGCTATTTACTCGCTCTACGGCGAAAAGCACGACCGGGTGGTGCTTATCCGTCAGTACAGATACCCTCTCGACGGCTATATTTACGAATTTCCCGCAGGGCTCTGCGAAGCCGGCGAGGATTTCCATACCGCGGCGACGAGAGAGCTCCACGAGGAGACCGGCCTTACCTTTAAGCCCATAGATGCCGGATACGCCCTGGAGGCGCCTAGATTTACCTCCATCGGATTGACCGACGAGTCTGTCGCTACCGTTTACGGCTATGCGGAGGGCGAGATCAGCGACAAATACATGGAAAAGGCAGAGGAGATCGAGGTGGTCCTGGCTGACAAGGACGAGATTCGCAGGATTCTTAAAGAGGAGAACGTGGCGCTTATTTGCGCCTATCAGCTCATGCACTTCCTGGTTGACGAGGAACCCTTCGGCTTCCTTAAAAAGATTTAATGAAGAAAATATTAACCGGCATATTAATTGCAATATGGTTCCTCCTCCTCATATTTATGGGGGCAGTGACCTTCTTTATAGTCAATCCCGACAAGGCGGAGGCCCTGGGCGCAATGCTCAGCGGAAACAAGGCGGATAAAGCCAGTTCTGAGACTGTATCGGAGGACGACTCCTCCCCCTCCGGTCAGGATGCCCCTGTTTCCCGGAATAACGGTATCCCAGAAGGTGTGCTTGGGCTGAAGGAGCCGGAGATCGACCCCAATGGCGGCCTTGAGGTCGACCTTGAGTCGGCATACGAGGCGCCCAGCAGCTCCGAGCTGAACGTTCCCGACAATGTTTCGAGCAGGACGGGCTATGAGCCTGTTTCCGGGGAAGAGCGGGAGATTCCCGATATTGAGGCCATTAACCTCTATAAAGAGCTGTCGGTCGGCAATACCGGGGATGACCTGGACTTCGATCCCCTCTATTATCCCTATTACGCCATGCTGGGGGACAAGGGAAAGCACTTATACAGGCAGATCTATGCTAACGCCATGGACTTAAACGGCCGTTTCAGCCCTGTGGAGCGTGACCTGGGTACTCAGGGCTTTAAGAATGTTTTCGCCTCGGTCGTAGGAGATCATCCGGAGCTTTTCTGGCTGGATACCTCCTATGAGTGCCTGTACGACTCGCATGGACAGTGCGCCGAGGTAAACTTGAGTTTTAACAGGACAGCAAACGACCTGGAGGCTTCCAAGGCCGAGTTTGACGCGAATGCGGAGGAGATACTGGCAGGGGCGCGAGGCCTCGAAAGCGACTACGAGAAGGAAAAATATGTCCACAACGCCCTTATAGACAGGATAGAGTATAACGCGGGCGCCGAGATGAACCAGAGCGCCTACAGCGCCCTCGTCAATGACAGCACGGTCTGTGCGGGCTATGCAAGGGCCTTCCAGTACCTTATGCAGCAGCTGCAGGTGCCCTGCTACTACTGTACGGGCTATGCAGGCGAAGACCATGCCTGGAATATAGTCAAGCTGGATAAGGATTTCTACAATGCAGATGTGACCTGGGACGATACGGAGGGCGGACAATACGACTATTTCAACAAATCTGACGGGGACTACCGCAGCACTCACGCGAGGACGGAGCTGGCGGTTTACCTGCCTCCCTGCAATGGGACGGAGTACAGCGGGCTGGAGCAGGACGATACGCCCCCTCCCACTGCCCCGCAGCCGGAGGAAGAGGAGTGGAGCCCGCCTCAGGACGATTTTGAAAATTACATAATTACGTATCATATAGTCTTGTGAAGGCCGGAGGTTTGATATAAAATAAACACACTTATAGCTTCTGTGGTAAGGCGCTGATGGGGCCGCAAAGGCGGCGGAAAGGAAAAAATGGAAAGCAATACACGCGAAAATCTCATTCACGCACTTGCGGCTTCAATGGGACATGAGAATATTTCAAGCACGAGACTTGGGGATTCCAGGTATAATCCCGATACCGGGACGCTCTTTTGCAACGGCTATGTTGTTTCGAAAAATACCATTGAGGAAGCAAGGGTATTTTTTGAAAAGCAAAGCCAGCGTTATGCGAATGCTACTGAAAAAGAGCTTAAAAATATGTCGCAGATCTACGCTGTCGGCGCCGAGGCCATAAAGATGATGCAAAACAGCGACCAGGGCGCCGGGACCAGCTCAAGCTCAAGTGATTTTCAGGTTATTAAAAAATAAGGGAATAGGGGAGCACGTGGGGTGGAGAGAGTGCCATTTCTAACTATGCGTGAAATCCATCTTTAACGCATAGTTGGTGGCAAATCAAACACCTAGAGAATTTAAGGTTTGTAGCCACCAACGTATGCGTTAAAGATGTAGTTACAACATAATGCGTTAAAGATGAGCATTACTGCATTACATTAAAACTGTAAAAAGCAAAATTTTACATACTTTTCCTGGAAATCATCCCTCGAGGATATCCAATTCATCATCGATTGCTCTGGATACGAACTGGTTTATAGTAATCCCTTCATTGGCTGCATATAATGCGATTTTCTTATGTTGTTCTGGTTTAATGCGGATGTTAAAAGAGCCTTTAAACTCGCGCTCAGGTTCTTTACCGATCTTCTGGCAGTAATCAAGGTAATTGTCTATACAGTCATGCATTGACTGTGTAAGCTCCTTTACAGATTCTCCATGAAAATTAAGAGAATCATTTATACCAAGGACGTGACCGATAAATATCTGATCTTCCTGATCAAATTCTATTTTTGCATGATATCCATTGTATTCCATCAGTGAACTTATCATTCTATCTCACCTACTTCCTTTAAATATCTCTGACTGAGCCCTTTATATTGTGCACATCCTCATAGCCCTGGCCTACGCAGCACTAATCAGCCACAAATATGTGCCAACAGCGCAGAACAGCCCATAAAATAACGCGCGTATAGTTCTTTTTTTGACCTCACTGCGGGCTTCGGGAAACACAAAAAGCTCCAATATTTCGTCGGGTTCACTGCCCATTGCAACAGCGGCGTCGATGACGTCCTGTGAAACCTTGTTCATGGCCTTATAGACCGAAAACGTGAACAGGGGAAGCAGCTCGAAAAATATGGAGATCGCAATAATAAACGGCTTTGTCAGATATGGACTGAGCCAGATATTTAATAATAACAGCAGTAATATATAAGGGATGAACTTAAAGAAACTATTTACGGCGTTTATCACATTAAATATATCCGTATTTTCCTCCAGGCCGCCTTTTTTGACCAGCATCATACATTTACCCATCAGCCTTCCGGCCAAACAGGCAAGAATAGCGGCAACTGCCGACATTACAAGTGTTATTATCAATTCATTCACAGCTGCCATTGTTTAACGACCTCCACAAATACGCCTTTTTGTTTAAAGTAATTTATCACCTTCTGAGCGCCTATCGTATCATCGGGGAGCTCAACTATCATCTGTCCGAAGCCGATTCCTCCGATGCTCTTGGTATTTGCACAGAGAATACTGACCTTTTCTCCCGTTTCCTCCACCAGAGCGGCTATAACCGGTTCCTTTGCGGCAGTTCCGTCAAAGGCTATGCGTACACAGCGCTTCCCCTGGCTGTCGTACTGCTCCAGGGGCGTATTTTCCGGGTAAACCAGCTTTTTGGCCGCCGCAGAGCTGGGGCTCTTTATTATATCCAAAACTCCGCCGCATTCCACGAGATGGCCGGTCTCCAGCACCATTGCGTGGTTGCACAGGCTTTCGACGATTCGCATTTTCCCGGTGGCGATTATCAGAGTCAGCGAATTTTCCTTTTTTAATTTCTTTATGATCTCCGCGACCCGGTCGGTTTCATCATCGCTTAGCGGTGCATCGGCCTCGTCGAAGATAAGGCATTCGGGTTTTCCGAGAAGTGCTCTCGCTACCGCCGTCAGCACTTTGTCAGCCGGTGAAAGCTCACTGGTTAAAACGTTTTCGAAGGCGGAGATGCCGCATTTTTCCATGACCTCTGAAATCAGCGCTTCTGTCTCCGCCGGGGATACCTTGAAGAGCTTTGCCGCAAGCTCCAGATTCTGTCTGACTGTGCAGTGTCCCATAAGCCCCAGGGAGGATATTATCGTGGCCGCGCGGCGTCTCATCTCCCGGATCTCCTCCGGTGACATTTCCGAAAGCTTTTTCCCCCGAAAGCGTATGCTGCCGAAGGTGCTTTCCTCAATGCGCGTAAACAGCCTTATCAGCGTGCTTTTCCCCGCTCCCTTCTCGCCTATGATCCCGAAGGTGTCGCCCTCGTATACCTTGAAGCTCAGCGAATCCAGGGCCTTGACCAGGGGCCCGCCCTCGTACACCTTTGTCACCTTTTTAAATTCAAAAACCGGATAATTCTCTTCCAAATTCATTTCTCCTTATCTCCCAAATACGTCTGCCCCAGGCTCAGGCCTCCGTCGCCGAGGGGCACCGACCTGTTCCAGGCTACATCGAAGCCCTCGGCCTCAAGTACAGAAATGCAGCCGGAAAGCAGGAGCCGGTTCACAAAGCACCCTCCGCTCAGGGCGACTTTTTTCTCGCCGATCTTATTTCGTATATTAATACAGATTTTTTTAATCATGTCAATTATTGCAAGATGAAATTCATAAGCCAGGGCAGATTGAATAACACGCGAATGATTTCCTGCATTATGTCGACACAAGAGGCGCTCCACAAGGGTCACCTGGTCCGCCAGATAGGTTCCGTCAGAACCCGTAAATACGGGCATTTTCAGCATTTTATTTACATTTTTACCACTTATGTTTACACCATCTATTGAATAACTCCCGCTCTTATATGCCTCGATTACGTCAACTGACAGCTCTCTATTGTGTATAAATTCAGCCGCGGCATTTTCTAAAGCTATGGCACACTCTCCCTCGTAGGTATTTTTCTGCCTGATTCCAAGGATGAAAGCGGCGGCGTCGAAGAGCCTACCCATGCTGGAGCTTTCGATGGTATTTATCTTATTTTTAAGAGCTGCTCTTACGAGCTCGGCCTCTCGTCCTTCATGATCGTCACCCTTGAGCCCCGCCGCCTCGAGATAGCACCGGGCCGCGAGCCCTGCGTCGACCGATACCGAGTCTCCGCCGCAGAGGGTCAGGTATTTTAAATGACCCAGTCTGTGAAAGCCCGCCCCTTCACAGAGCAGGAATTCACCTCCCCAGAGCTGCCCGTCCTCTCCGTAGCCGGTTCCGTCGAAAACGACGCCTATGGCGCTGTTCCAGTCCATCTCAGCCATTACGGAAGCCGCGTGGGCGTGATGGTGCTGGACCCTGAGGCAGGGGATCTTATGTATTTTAGCATAGCTTTCCGCCTTATGGGAGGAAATATACAGGGGGTGCTTGTCGCAGACCGCGAGGCGGGGCCTGAGGCCGAAAAGCCTCCCGGCTCTCTGGAGCTCCCTTTCGTAATTTTGTACAGTCTCGTAATTTTCCATATCGCCGAAATACTGTGACATAACGGTCGTTTTTCCGTCGCTCAGGCAAAAGGCCGCCTTGAGATCGGCTCCAAAAGAAAGTACACGGCTGCCGTCTCCCGCCGGTCTGGATAAGACAGGCAGCGGAGCATAGCCCCTTGCCCTGCGGATAAATTGCAGGCTCCGGGATTTTTTCAAAACGTAAACCACCGAATCGTCGGCGGGTGACAATATCTCGCGATTGTGGATCAGGACTCCCGTGAGCTTATCCAGGAAGGCTTCACAGAAGGTTTGATCCGAGATTATTATCGGCTCCCCCGAAACATTCGCGCTGGTCACTATGAGGGGACCGAGGGCGTCGCACAGGAGCCTGTGAATACCTATGGATGGCAGAAAGGCTCCCACATACCGGCTGTCGTAAGCGGTCTCAGTGGAAAAATCCTTTACGGTCAGCGTCCCATGGCTTCTTTTTTCCAAAAGCACGATGGGCCTTGCGAGCGACCTTAGAGCACTCTCCTCTTCTGCCGAGACCTCTGCGTATTCGCGGATGTCTCTGACCCTCGAAAACATTACTGCAAAGGGCTTTTTTTCACGCCCCTTGATCTCGCGCAGCCTCGATACAGCCTTGTCGTTAAAGGGGTCAGCAAGGAGCTGGTATCCCCCCGTTCCCTTTAAGCCTATGACCTCTCCGGCTGAGAGCGCGGCCACCGCCCGTTCAAGGGCCTCCCCGGGGGAGCTCTCCTCCGTTGATGTTTTAAAAACATACTGCGGCCCGCAAAAACGGCAGCTTATAGTCTGGGCGTGGTGGCGCAGGGCCGCATTTAAAGGGCGCCTGCTGCCCTCGTATTCCTCCATGCAGTCCGGGCACATTTCGAAGCTGTCCATGGTCGTGCGCTCCCTGTCGTAGGGCAGAGCCTTCATAATGCTGTAGCGTGGCCCGCAGGAGGTACAGCTTATCAGAGAGTAGGAATATCTTCGATTATCTGGATTCAGCATTTCCTCAAGACAGCTGTCGCAGATGCCCATATCCGGCAGGATCACCGGGAGCTCCGGAAAGTCAGCCTCCCAGGTTACAGGACTGTCTATGATCTCAAAGCCCTCGAAGTCGCTTTTCCCGCCCAAAGCAGCGGAAAGAGAACGGCCATCACTTAAAATAACGGACGTTATCGCAACTGGGCTTGCCGGTTTTGCTGAATTTATTTCCGTCCCTTCTACTGAACCCGCATCTAGCGCAACTACGTCTATCGACGCGATCCTCGCTCCCGGAGGAGCCTCAGCGCCTATGGCTTCTGTAAATTTTCGCGCAGCCTCCTCCGTGGCACGAATAAATATCTTTACTATTCCCGCCTCGTTACAGACACAGCCGTCAATATTCATTTTTACTGCAAGTGCGTGGATATATGGGCGAAAGCCCACTCCCTGAACAGCTCCCCTGACGGTTATTTCGAAAAACATTTAAGCATCCTGGAAGGCCTTTTTATCCTCACGGGTCCCGTCCTTCCCGAAGAATTTCCGCTTGAGCTCATCGTCCCTTAAGGCCGGATACCATGAGCAGTGGGGATGTATATCGTATTTCTTCATAAGCGAGCCCGCGGGATATTTTTTCAGATAAATATCCTTCTTTCCATTTGATCTGAGCTGGTCATAAAGGGCAAAGGAGCCGAGAAGCTCCTGTCCGGTCAGGGAATAATACTTTCCGGGCTTAACTATCTTGTCGTCCTCGGAATGAACCAGGCACAGCGGAATATCGTCAAAGGCCTCCAGCCCCATATTGACGGTGGCCCCGCAGATCGAAAGTGCGCGGCTGAAAAAGCCGGGATATTCCTTTACCATAGCCAGAGCTCCGACCCCGCCCATGCTGTTTCCAAAGATCAGCACTCTCCGTGGGTCCGCAAAGCCGTATTTTTTCAATACTTCATCGAAAAGCCCCTTTAAGGCAGGCTTCATATCGTCCTGCTCCCAGAACCTTTTCTCGGGGCAGTGGGGCGCAAGTATATAGCAGGGGTGCCGCACCTGCCAGTCGTCCATGGCGAAGATGCAGGCATTCTCGTGGTGCGTTATATGGTAGGTGTTGTCGTCCCACCTGTCGTCCGCGCCGTGGAGATATATTATCATCGGGACCTTTACCCTGACCATGGGTACGAAGAGCCTGTAGGGCAGCTTGAAAGCGCCCGCGTCATACTCTCCCCTGACAAAGCTCTTTTCCTTTGCGATTATCTTTTCGTCGGGCTTGTCCCAATGCATAGCCCTCAGCTGATCCTTGTCCCACATACTATCCTCATCTATTAACTGGGGTTTTGTCCCCGGTATTATCCGATTTATAGCTTCATAGCTGTTCCGCTACTTTATTATCTGTATTATTATTAAAACTATGAAATAAGCTATAAAGAGCAGCATCCCGAGGTTTGCTACCGTAGTTTTAAAAAAGCTTTCCCGGGGTATCAGTATCTCTCCCTCATAGAGCGTTAGATGTCTGACATTCAGGAAGAAAATAATAATACCTGTTATCAATATCGCGAATATCAGTGTTTCGAACGCGGAGAATATCATCATTCCCGTGGCGTTATCCCCGATAAATCTCAGTATCTCGTTCATATCGCCGCTGGAGTACACCTCCAGGAACTTTTCTATATCAATGAGCTTAAGCAGCGAGGAGGCTACCACCGAGCCAAGGAGATTCATCATCATGTGCAGACCTGTCGTGACCAGGATATTTCCCGTCCTTATATAGACATAGGCGAATATCATTCCCAGCGTAAAGGCATAGACAAACTGTGACAAATTGCCATGAAAAAGACCGAAAGCCAGGGCAGAGATAAATATTGCCGTCTTGTCTCCGAAGATCAGGGTCCTGTCGATAATAAGCTTTCTGAATACGAGCTCTTCCACTATGGGGGCCAGAATCACCATGAATATGAGCTCGGTGACGATATCGGTATTCATGACGGCATCGAGGACGTTGTTTTCGATGGGAGCACCCTTAATGGCGGTCAAAATAGAAATAACAACTGCTCCGACAATGTTGCTTACATACACCAGCGCGTAGCTGACGGCAAACAGCTTAAAAAACTGCCCCACGGAGATGTTGTTTTTGTGCGGATGCACATGCCGCATATCCTTAAGGATGAGATAGGTGAGAGGCATGCCCACACAGTACACACAGACCGCCGAAAGTATTATATCCGAGTTCTTATCCAGGAGTGTGAGCGAATCATATTTGTACATGATGGCGGTCAGTATTGTCGCGGCGGCCTGTATTATCAGTGCCCCCGCCAGCATTCCCAGAGCCAGCCTGGATATCATCTTCCGGCAATAATGTTCATTTTCAAAAGTCTCATTCATAAAAACGCCCGTTATATTCTAAATTTCGGGACCGTTATAGTACAGTCCCATCACAGTAATATCGTCGAATTGCGGGGCTCCCGCCGAAAAATCCCGGAGATCTTGTATCACAGCGGGAACCAGCTCCGTCATAGAAGCCTCCCCGTTCCGGTTCAGCGCCTTAAGCAGCCGGTCTGTGGTATACATCTCTTCCTTTGTATTATTGCATTCCGGCACCCCGTCGGTATAAACTATCAGACTGTCTCCGGGCTTGAGCTCAAAGGTGTGTTCGTCAAACACGAGATCCTCCTGCACCGCCAGGGCCGGAGAATGCTCATATTCCACAAGCTCGTAAGCCCCGCCCGCTCTTTTGACTACAGGGTCCTCATGTCCGGCATTGACCGCGACACCCTGCCCTGTCGTAACATCCAGTACAGCCAGCCATACCGTAACGAACATGGCCTGATCGTTTCTTTCGCACAGCCATTTATTGATATCAGAAATGACCCCTGCCGGTCCTCCGACAGGCATTTTAAACCTCGTCCTGATATATGTAAGAGCTCGCATCATAAAGAGTGCCGCCGGCATTCCCTTTCCTGACACATCAGCTATTGTCAGAACCAAACGATTGTTATCTATAAAGAAGAAATCGTAAAAATCTCCGCCCGTTTCCTTGGCCGGGTTGACGCTGGCATAGACCTCAAACTCCTTCCTGTCCGGAAAGGCGGGGAAATCCATGGGGAGCGTACCTGTCTGTATCGTTTTGGCCAGGGACAGCTCGGTCTCCATCCGGTGCCTTTCCTCGGTCATGTGGCTGATGTCGTCCACATATTTCTCTATCTCGGTTATCATCGCCGCAAAGTTGTCGGCCAAAACCTCTATTTCATTATTGGTATTTATCTGCACCAGGTCCGCAATGGCTTTCTCCGACTCCTTCGTCTCAGCAAAATCTTTCAATATATCCTGCTCCCGGCTTATAGGGGTAACGACCGTTTTTCTTATGAGGTGCATGACCCATATGCTTATAAGCGCCGCTCCCCATATGAGTATGATCCCGACTATGAGCAGCATTCCCGTTCCGCGGAAAAGGAACCATCTCCAATCATAATAGGCAGCCGCGACCATTACAAGGTTTGTGTGCGAATCATGCACCGGAGCCAGGGCATAGAGCCCTTCGCGGTTTAATTTTTTGTCCATTACAGCCTCAAATTCCGCTTCTCCCTGCTGTTTTTCAAGCATCTTGTCAAGCTCGGGCATTTCTCCCGTATGATAGGACTCCCTGGCTCCCAGCTCCAGGAGCTCTCCTCCCTGGCTTATACGCTTTTCACCATTTGAGGCGCCCGTAGCCAGAAATATCCTCTCATCGCCGTCCATGACAAAGGTATACAGATACTTCGGACCGAAATCAGTTTTCAGTCTGTCAAGAGTCTTGGATATTCGTCCATAACATATTTCCGCAAAAAGAAGCTGTATTTCCCAGGGCTCCCTGGAAATACGCTCGGGACTGACCCTGAACAACAATTCGGAATCCGAAAAACCCTTGCTGAATTCTTCTTCCTTTTGCCGCAGGGAAGCATCATCGTAGCATAAGTCCATCTCCTGATAATGCTCTTTCCAGAAGTCCGCAAGCCACCCTATCGCGTTGAAATTTTCCAGTTGCTTGGAGGTATAGGATACGAACTGCAGTGAGCTTTCCCTACGTATCGTATAATAATTGTGGACGTAATATACTATCAGGAACAGCTGCTCGAATATGGTCAGTACGAGCAGAAACATCGTCAGCGGGATTCCTATCTGCCGTGCGATTCCCTTGATCGTCTTTGACCTGTCCCGGATATTATTTTTAGAATCAGACTTATAGCTCAACAGTCTCCCCTTGTCGCGCATAGCGGATATCGTTTCGGTTAAGCTTCCCTTCTCTTTGCAGGAGTATTTCATCGGTGCTTAAAGGATCGTGATGTACCAGCAGCATTGATTTGGCGCCGGCGGCTTCCAGCAGCTCGATTCCCTTTTGGGCCGTAGAATGTCCGAAGCCCTTTTTGAGCTCGGCTTCCTCCGGCTCGTACTGTCCGTCGTAGAGAATCAGCTCCGCATCCCGGGAAAAAGCCTTCAGCTCCTCGAAGGAGCTCTCCTCATATTCATAATCCGTTATATAAAGTATTGATTTTCCTCTATAG
>JAFTEI010000143.1 GCA_017453965.1 Lachnospiraceae bacterium | reverse complement strand
GCACGGTCTATCTCGACGAGAACTGGATCGACGGGGCGAGGGAGTTTCTGGAGCGCATCTGGGAGAGCGGCCGCGACTACGTGTTCCTGACCAACAATTCCTCGAAGGACCCACAGACCTACGTGGCAAAACTGGGGCGAATGGGTCTCTTCGTGGATCAGGACAGGATAGTTACCAGCGGCCAGGCGACTATCTGGTATTTAAAGCGGGAATATCCGGGGAAGAAGGTGTTCCTCTTAGGAAACGACCTCTTAAAGCACGAATTCGAGGAAGAGGGGATAGAGCTCACCGAAGAGGGGGCCGAGGTGGCGGTGCTCGGCTTCGATACGAGCGTGGACTACAGGAAGCTATGCATTATGTGTGACCTGGTGCGCTCTGGCCTTCCCTATATAGCGACCCACCCCGACTTTAACTGCCCCACGGCGACCGGCTTTATCCCGGACGCGGGAGCATTGGCGGAGCTCATACACGCCTCTGCCTTTCGCTATCCCGACCGTGTGATCGGAAAGCCGAATACGGACATATCCGACTACCTTATAGACAGGCTTAAAAAGCGGCTTGGCAGGGAGGTTGAGCGGGACGAGATTGCCATGGTCGGAGACAGGCTCTATACCGACATAGCCGCCGGAGTCAATGCCGGGCTTCATACGATACTGGTCTTAAGCGGCGAGGCGACCTTAAAGGACGCCGAAGCCTCAGAGGTCAGGCCGGAGCTCATATACGACAGCGTGGACGGGCTGCTGCGGGCCGGCAGCTGACCGCAGCCCCGAACCACAGCGTGGGACAGTGTATCTGACGGCAGAGATTTTGGAAAAATTTTAAAGTATCCTGCCACATAGCACTTGTTGAGTTCAATTAATAATGATACAATACACATATTACCCGGTGCCTGCTGCGGTTATGTTTTTGTGCGTTTTAAGCCAGGAGAACATTGAACGTCAGCTTTGCGCGTCCGCAGTCCATGGCAGCGACAACGGAGACAGTGTATGGATATATTAAACAGCGAACAGGTCGATATCCTGGGTGAGATCGGCAATATAAGTATGGGAAATTCCGCCACCTCCTTGAGCATGATGGTAAACAAGAAGGTGGAGATAACCACCCCGTCAGTCAAGGTCATAAAGCGTTCACAGGCGCTGGATGACTATGAGAAGACTTGCGCCTTTATACAGATACATTTTATCAAGGGCCTGGAAGGAAATAACGTACTTATACTCGCGGAGGACGATATCAAGGTCATAACCGACCTCATGATGGGCGGAGACGGCAGCAATACCGCCGGAGAGATCGGGGAGCTGCAGCTTTCGGCCGTTGCGGAAGCGATGAATCAGATGATGGGTTCGGCCGCCACCTCCATGTCCACTATGCTGGGAGTACCTACGGATATAAGCACTCCCGAGGTCAATATAATCGACGTGGAGAGTGTAAAGGTCTTCGAGCGTATGTTTGAAGGAATCAACGACAATTTCGTCAAGGTGTCCTTCAGGATACATATACAGGGATTGATCGATTCCATAATGGTCCAGCTCTATCCCATTGATTTCGCCATAAACATGGTGGACAGATTTAAAAAGACAAGAGAGTAGCCGGGGCTTACCGGCTGATCCCGTCTTTTGGAGGATCTAAGTGAATATAGTTATTGCAGGCGGCGGTAAGGTCGGCGAGATACTGATAAAAAAGCTTTCTTCGGAGGGGCACGATCTGACGCTTATCGACCCGAATCTGCAGACACTTGAAAAAAGTATAGAGCGTTACGACATAATGAGCTATAACGGAAATTCCGCTTCCTATGACGTCTTGAAACAGGCAGGGATCAAGGAGGCGGATTTGCTTATAGCAGCGGCGGGAAGCGATGAGATAAATCTTCTGACCTGCTTTACCGCCCACAATATAAATCCCAATATCAGGACTATAGCCCGTATCCGAAACCCGGAATACGATACCCAGTCCTACATCATGAGAGACGATTTCGCCCTCTCCATGAGCTTTAACCCGGAGAAGAGCACAGCCAATGAGATTCGTCGTCTTTTAAAATATCCCGGCTTTTTAAAAAGAGACACCTTTGCCAAGGGCAGGGTGGAGATAGTGGAGCTCAAGGTCGATGAAAAGAGTCCGCTTTGCAACCTTCCGCTTAAGGACCTTATCAGCGTTACAAAGTGTAAGGTGCTTATCTGCGTCGTTTTAAGGGAGGGTAAAGCCATAGCTCCCGACGGAAACTTCATCTTAGAGGCCGACGATAAGATACTGGTGTCCGCACCTGCGCAGAATATGTCCATACTCCTGAAGAGCCTGGGGATAGTTACCCATAAGGCGAGAAAGGTACTGATTGCCGGAGGCTCCACGGTCAGCTATTATCTGGCGACCTATCTGGACAAGGCCGGAATAGCCGTGCGTATCATAGAGAAGGATATGGAGCGCTGCAGGGAGCTGGCGGCAAAGCTCCCGAATGCTACCATAGTCCACGGGGACGCCAGCTCACAAAACGTCCTGGAGAGTGAAGGAATCTC
>JAFTEI010000142.1 GCA_017453965.1 Lachnospiraceae bacterium | reverse complement strand
TGCCGTCCTCGGCTATGCGGCCCTCGTTTAAGACCACGATACGGTCACAGTTCTTTATCGTGGAAAGCCTGTGGGCTATGACTATCCGGGTGCACTTCAGGGAATCCAGTGCGTCCGAGATCTGCTTTTGCGTGATGTTGTCGAGGGCGCTGGTGGCCTCGTCCATTATGATAAGGGTGGGATCCTGGGCCAGGACCCTCGCTATCTCCATCCTCTGTCTCTGTCCGCCGGAGAAATCCTTTCCTCCCTCGGTAAGGCCCTACATTTATATATACGCAGCGACTTCCTGTTATGGCTGAAATTTAAAAAAATATTTCAGCAGGTCCGGATAAAAAACTACAGCCACGCAGTATTAACAGTAAACCGCGTGGCCGTAGGATAATTTTTTTTATAGGAAACGAACAAAACGTTTGCGTTTTGGGCGTTTCCTGCGCCGGATTTTGGCGGCTGAAAGCCGCATATTTCCTTACAAAATCCGTGCGCATCCTCGCGGAGCGATTATCGTAAACGAATTTAATTAATTCGTTTACGATAATTAGTGAGCCTTTACTCCGCTCTCACCAAGGGCAGCCTGTGCTGCTGCAAGCCTTGCGATCGGTACGCGGAAGGGCGAGCAGGAAACATAGTCCAGGCCGATCTGGTGGCAGAACTCAACTGAAGAAGGATCTCCGCCGTGCTCTCCGCAGATACCTACGTGAAGCTCGGGTCTGGTCTTCTTACCCAGCTCAACAGCCATCTTCATAAGCTGTCCAACGCCGGTAGTATCGAGACGTGCGAAGGGATCGGACTCGAAGATCTTGTTCTGATAGTAGCTGTCCAGGAACTTGCCTGCATCGTCTCTGGAGAAGCCGAAGGTCATCTGTGTCAGGTCGTTGGTACCGAAGCAGAAGAACTCAGCGTCCTTAGCGATGGTATCAGCCGTAAGAGCAGCCCTCGGTATCTCTATCATAGTACCAACCTCATACTTAAGGTCGATGCCCGCTGCCTTGATCTCTGCGTCAGCTACCTCTACAACGATGTCCTTAACGAACTTCATCTCCTTCTCTTCGCAGGTAAGCGGTATCATGATCTCAGGACACAGCTTCCAGTCGGAGTGCTTCTTCTGTACATTTATAGCCGCGCGGATAACAGCCTGTGTCTGCATCTTTGCGATCTCGGGGAAGGTAACCGCAAGACGGCAGCCACGGTGACCCATCATGGGGTTGAACTCGTGGAGCGATGCGATGATGTCCTTTATCTCCTGAACTGTCTTATTCTGAGCCTTTGCGAGCTGCGCGATCTCCTCCTCTGTGGTAGGAACGAACTCGTGAAGAGGCGGATCGAGGAAACGGATGGTAACCGGGTTGCCCTCCAGAGCCTCATACAATTTCTCGAAGTCTCCCTGCTGATAAGGAAGGATCTTCTCGAGTGCAGCCTCTCTCTGCTCAACTGTATCCGAGCAGATCATCTCACGGAAAGCAGCGATCCTCTCGGGATCGAAGAACATGTGCTCTGTACGGCAAAGGCCGATACCCTCTGCACCCAGGTCACGGGCCTGCTTTGCGTCACGGGGCGTATCAGCGTTTGTACGAACATTGAGCTTTCTGTATTTATCAGCCCAGCCCATGATACGGCCGAAGTTTCCGCCTACCTGAGCCTCCTGTGTAGCGATGTCGCCCTTGTATATCTTACCGGTGGAACCGTCAAGTGAGATATAGTCTCCCTCGTGGAAGGTCTCTCCGCCAAGGGTAAATACCTTCTTCTCCTCGTCGATAACGATGTCTCCGCAGCCGGATACACAGCAGGTTCCCATTCCACGGGCTACGACAGCAGCGTGGCTGGTCATTCCTCCGCGGACTGTGAGGATACCCTGAGCGGCGTTCATTCCCTCGATGTCCTCAGGAGAGGTCTCCAGACGAACCAGAACAACTCTGTCGCCCTTTCCGCCCTTGCCCTGTGCCTTTGCATCCTCGGCGTTAAATACTACCTTACCGGCAGCAGCTCCGGGTGAAGCGGGAAGCGCGGTTCCGATAACCTGACCGGACTTCAAAGCCTCGGGATCGAAGGTAGGGTGAAGGAGCTGGTCTAAGCTCTTCGCATCTATTCTCATTACGGCAACCTTCTCGTCTATCTTGCCCTCGTCAACGAGGTCGCAGGCGATATTGATAGCTGCCTGTGCAGTTCTCTTTCCGTCTCTGGTCTGCAGGAAGTAAAGCTTGCCCTCCTCGATCGTAAACTCCATATCCTGCATATCCTTGTAGTGCTCCTCCAGCTTATTTGCGAGCTCCATGAACTGCTTATAGCAATCCGGCAGATCCTTTTCGAGCTGGGTGATCGGTGAAGGAGTACGAACACCGGCAACGACATCCTCACCCTGAGCATTGATAAGGTACTCTCCAAAGATACCCTTCTCTCCTGTAGCGGGGTTACGTGTGAAGGCAACTCCTGTTCCGGAGGTATTTCCCTTGTTGCCGAATACCATCGTCTGTACGTTTACGGCTGTGCCCCAGTCTCCGGGGATGTCGTTCATACGACGGTAAACGATGGCACGGGGGTTGTCCCATGAACGGAAAACGGCCTTGACTGCTCCCATAAGCTGATCCTTGGGGTCCTGAGGGAATTCCTCGCCCTTCATGGCATCCTTGTAGATAGCCTTGAAACGGCGAACCAACTCCTTGAGGTCGTCGACTGTCATATCCACGTCGAACTTTATACCCTTCTTGGCCTTTACGTCGTCGATCTCCTTCTCGAATAAGGACTTGGAGACCTCCATAACAACGTCTGAATACATCTGGATAAATCTTCTGTATGAGTCGTATGCGAAACGCTCATTTCCGGTCTTCTTCGCGAAGCCCTCAACAGCAACATCGTTAAGACCCAGGTTAAGTATTGTATCCATCATTCCGGGCATGGATGCACGCGCACCGGAACGGACAGAAACCAAAAGCGGGTCCTCCGTGTCTCCGAACTTCTTTCCGTTGACGCCCTCAAGCCAGGTAATGTGCTCAAAGATCTGGTCAACTATCTCATCCGTAAGCTTCTTACCCGCATTGTAATACTCCGTACAGGCTTCGGTTGTAACAGTAAAACCCTGGGGTATAGGCATCCCAAGGTTCGTCATCTCAGCAAGGTTACAGCCCTTGCCGCCCAGAAGATTCCTCATCTCTTTGGAACCCTCTTCAAATTTGTAGACCCACTTACTCATTCGTTTTCCTCCAAAATTTTCGTACTTGATCTTCAGTACTCTGATATGCTTCAATAAAGCTATTCTATTTTATATTTGAGCGCATATATTGTCAAGGAATCCGCCGGGCAAAATGATTGAAAATCCTGTGTTTTTTTGCTACCATCAGACCTATGGTAACTGTTCAGAACCCTCTGGGTTCAGAACAGTTACTGAAGCCCGCAATTTAAATTTGCTTCGCAAATGGGCGGGCTTCCTGCTAAATTTACTTTTTTGATACGCCCTCAGCAGCAAGTGCTTCGGGCTGTTCCAAATATTTATTATGAGCGAACTTATAGAAAAACTGCAATTAAACCTGCAGACCTACGCCAATGCCACCAATGTGACGGTGCAGCTTTTGGATGAAAACAACAATGTCATCGCCTGGTACGGTCCCACCTATGAATACTGCCGCTGCTTTCAGGAGGGTTCCGGGCGCTACTGCCCCTGCGACAAGACCCACTCCGACTCCTGCGCCCAGGCCCGTTCCCTGGGCGACGCCTATATCTACCTCTGTCCCGCGGGCCTCACCCACTTCGTGGTCTCCGTCTTTAAGGACAACTCGTTTCAGGGCAGCGTCCTGGCGGGTCCTATCGCCCTGGAATTTCCGGATATGGAAAACGTCGAGGACGTCATGCGTAAATTCAACATCTCTTTGGAATACCGCAGAAAGCTCTATACCTCCTCCTCCTCCGTTCCCTTAATAGAGCCCTTTCAGGCCCGGCACTTAAGCAAGCTCCTGTTTTTGCTGGTCACCAACCTCATGGCCGGCGAGACCGAGCGGCGTATGGAGGCCCAGAAAAAATCGATGCAGCAGGCCCATATCGGCGAATTCATAAGGCTTGCCAAGGAGGAGCCCGTCAATACCTCCTACTACGCGGATGAAAGGCGGCTTGCGAACTTCATGCTCTCCGGCGACCTCGAGGGAGCGAGGGCCTATCTCAATGACATGCTGGGAAAGATATATTTTACTTCGGGAAACAATCTGGACATTATCAAGGTCAGGTGCCTCGAGCTGATCTCCACCCTCTCCCACACGATGTACGATGCGGGCGTCAACGAGGAGACCGTCTATGAAATGACAGATAAATATATGCGGGATTCCTCCAACGCGAAGGACCTTACCGAGCTGTCCTATCTTTTGATGGAGACCCTCGAGCTCTTTACCAATCTGACCTTCTCCGAAAGGGTCGGCGGCAGCGAGCTGATCAGAAAGGCCGTGGCCTATATGAGTAAGTACTACAACCAGGACCTCACCCTATCCTCGGTCGCAAGGCACGTGGCCTTAAATCCCTCTTATTTTTCCAATCTCTTTAAAAAAGAGACCGGCACCAATTTCAGCACCTATCTTTCAAATATAAGGATCGAGAACGCAAAGCTGCTCTTAAAGGATTCCAACCTTGCGCTGTCCGAGATCGCCCTCGAGCTGGGCTTTGAGAGCCAGAGCTATTTTTCCAAGGTCTTCAAGGAGCACGAGGGTCTCACCCCCAGACAATACCGACAGCAGCTGTAGGGCGGTTCAAGCGTCTATGCGCAACAGGTGTCTAAGCGCAACAGGCGTCTAAGCGCCTAAGCCGTACTGAGGCACCGCCAAAAAAGCTTTATAGCAGCGTAAAAAACCGTGTCACGAACATCACATCCGACAGATGCCTTGCGTTTTTGTAAATATATAAATACATGACCTGCCCGTCTTCTCCGTCCTTGTGGAAGATATATTCCGCGTGATAGCCGTTGCTGCCTGTGTCGAGGGCATCGGTATAGGAGCCCAGATAATAGTCGTAGGTGGCCCCGTAATAGGTCCTCTCATTTTTTCTGAGCCTGAAGGAATCCGCCTTTCCATCTCCCGAGATATTGTTGATTATCGCCTTTTCGATGAGCTTTGTCTCCTTTTTGTCGTCGGCGATCTCCAGCCTCGAGGCGTTGTCGAAATAGCACATAAACAGC
>JAFTEI010000141.1 GCA_017453965.1 Lachnospiraceae bacterium | reverse complement strand
TCGGACTTATTTTATTTTCTGGAATTTTTTGTTATACTAATTAGCAAAATTCGCTGTCGACATTTTCAGTATAGTACATCAGAAAGATAAGAAATTATGAAGAAACGCTTGCTTATTACACTTGCACTTATATTTGCCATATTTGTCATTGCATTTTTGGATTCGCGCGTAGATGATGAGCTGTATCTGGATTGCTGGCAATTCAGAAATTATGGACAGAGCCCCAGCTATGATCTCGGGACGCTATATCTGAATGCCGGATCAATTACCAAAGAGGACGGCTTATATGCGGAATTGAAGAGTATTGAGCTCCCCAAAGGAGACTATCTCTTTGAAATAGACCATGAATGCAAGGACGATACCATCGTTCGTTTTATGGATGATGAAATACTGCTGGCTGAGTATACGCTTCCCAAGGAAGAGATACGGACGAATATTCCTTACAGGCTGGACCATGAAGTCAATAATTTTACCATGAGGTTTTTCTATCAGGGCGGAAAAGATGTGGAGCTCAAGCACCTGTTTATCAGGACGTCCGACGGGCATAATCTCTTCAATGACACTTTTTATATAGCTTTTCTGATATCACTGTTTTTATTAGCCATCTGTCTATTTGAGAAAAAAATATGCACTCCCGTAATAATAATAGGGGCGGTCACCGCACTCTTTACAATATTGCCCTTCCTGTCTCCCAAAATGAATCAGGGAACGGATCTGCTCTATCATATGATGCGAATACAGGGGACTTTTGATGCTATTAAGGACGGACAGTTTCCGGCAGTAATTTATCCCAGGACACTGCATGGTCACGGGTATCTCGGAAGTCTTTATCCGAATTTATTCCTGTATATCCTTATGATACCCAGAATTTTTGACGTCTCCATGCCGGCAATCTGGAAAACAGCGATTTTTGCCAGCAGTGCCTGCACCTTTGCATCGGCTTTTTATTCGGCCAAGCTTCTCTTTGAGAAGGCCTTTGACAGGGACAAGGTTGAAAAAATGGCGATTGCCTCGGCGGTACTATATACGCTCGCACCGTTCAGAATGATAAGAATATATTACACGATGACTCTGGGCGAAACTATGGCGGTAATATTTTTCCCGCTGGTTATAGCCGGTCTTTATTCGATTTTAGCGGGCAATTCTTCAAAGTGGTATATATTGACCTTCGGAATAAGCGGCATATTGGAATCGCATATTCTATCCTTCATGTTTGCCTGCATAATGTGCTTCCTGTTTATCCTGCTTCTGATAAAGGAGCTCTTCTCTGAAAAGAGATATATTGAACTGATAAAGGCCGCGGTATTCACGGTATTTTTGAACGCAGGCTTTCTGGTGCCGTTCTTTTATTACAGAAGCCAGGCTTTGCAGCTTACCCAGATAGAAAAGACAAATCCTGCCAAGAACGAGATGATATTGGCAGACCTTTTCAGCACATATACAAAAAGTCCTGCTGATCCGGAGGCCGCCTTCCTTTCCATGAAGCTCAGGGGGAATCTGACAGTAGTGGGACTTATTCTGCTATTATTGACAGCAGTGTATTTCATAAGGATAAAGGAAACTGACAGAAGAACTAAATTTATGAAGACTGCGTTTCTTGTTGAGCTCATTTTCTTTTTTGTATCCACAGACCTTTTCCCCTGGAAAACACTGGAGAAGTTCGAGAGGATATTTGCAATTCTGCAGCCGCTCCAGCATCCGCTGAGACTGCTGGTGGTGACAGTGGGCTGCGCCTGCTTTACTGCGGTATATGCGATCTATACCTTAAAGATTAAATATACGTCGGAGACCGCGGTAACCGTGGCAATTTTAGTAATAAATATCATGACTATAGTATCCATTTTTGATATTTATATAGTAAAGCTTACTACGGACCCCGTAGTAACGGCCAATACAGGCAACTATACGAATTCATATATATTGGACTATGTTCCGGAGAATACGACGAATGCCGAGGATATAAAGGCCGATCAGGTACCTGTCGCCTCGGAGGGAGTTGAAGTCGGGAGCTATTCCAAAAAAGGTACTCATATTGAGCTTACATACAGTAATAGCAGCAATGAGCCCGGAACGATAAGGCTTCCTCTGATGAGCTATCTGGGTTACAAAGCCTATGACGGAAGCGGCAACAGGCTGAATATTTCCCAAAGTGAGATAGGAACGATAACAGTAACCGTAGCGGGAGGAAAAGAAAACGACAGACTGGTTGTCAACTTCACCCAGCCGTGGTTTAATTATCTGGGACTGCTGATTTCGGCAGCTGCGATCCTGTGGTTTTGCTTCAGAAAAAACATAAAGGTGTTATAATACAGGATATGAAATATTTGATCTTAGGCGCGGGAGCTACAGGACTTACTCTTGCGTGTTCACTCTTAAAAAAAGGAATAAAGGACTTTCTGGTGCTTGAAGCAGAGGAAGAAGCAGGGGGGCTTTGCAGAAGTACTGAGGTGGATGGCTCCCCCTTCGATATCGGTGGAGGACACTTTCTGGATGTAAGAAGAAAGGCTGTCGACGACTTCCTTTTCCAATATCTGCCAAGGGATGAATGGAATGAGTATGAAAGGGATTCAAAGATATTCATCCACGATACATATATAGGCAGTCCCATAGAGGCTAATATCTGGCAGTTGAGCCGGGAGGAGCAGGTTAAGTATCTGAAGTCCATCGCAATAGCCGGCTGTAATCTGGAGGAGCCCAAGCCGGAGAAATTCACGGATTGGATCTATTGGAAGCTGGGGAAGAGGATAGCAGAGAATTATATGCTTCCCTATAATTCCAAAATGTTTGGAGAAAATCTGGATGAGCTCGGAACCTATTGGCTGGAAAAGCTCCCCGATGTTTCTTTCGATGAGACTCTTTTAAGCTGTCTGGAGCAAAGGGCCTATGGGAAACAGCCTGCACATGCGGTCTTTCTTTATCCGAAGAAATACGGCTACGGAGAGGTGTGGAAGCGTATGGCGGAATCGCTGGAGGACAGGCTGGTCTGCAACTGCAAGGTGACGAAGCTGGATATTGATAAAAAATGTGTCAATGAAAGATATGAAGCAGAGCGTATAATATGCACTGTTCCCTGGACCGGTATTGAAGAAATATCCGGAGTAGAGGATAATATACTGGAGATGGTGCGTAAGGAGCTAAAATCCACATCAATAGTAACGGAATACCATGCGGAAAATATGGAAACAAAGGCGCATTGGATATATTATCCGGATCCCAAACTGGATTATCACAGGATACTGGTAAGGCACAACTTCTGCGAGGGTTCAAAGGGCTACTGGACGGAAACCAATGCAGACAGGTATAAGGGCAAAGCGGAGAACACAGCTTTTAAAAATACCTACGCGTATCCGTTGAATACTATAAATAAGCCGGGGGTCATGGACAGACTTTTGAAGGCAGCTGAAGCAAAGGGCTGTTACGGATTAGGCCGCTGGGGCGAATGGCAGCATTATAATTCCGATGTTGTAGTTGAGAGAGCGATGGAATTTGTAGAAAAAATGGAAGGTTAGGAACTGGACAGACTTATGAAAGCGCTGGTTTTAGGCGGGACCGGAATGATAGGTTCCCATTTTATGAAAAGCTTCAGGGATGACGGCTACGAAGTCTACGGAGTGGCCAGGAATTCCGCAACTAGCAGAATGGCTGCAGTGCAGGATGCAAGCATCATCCGTTCAGATATACTTGAACGGGACGCCATGGTCAGGATATTTAAGAAGATACAGCCTGATGTCATCGTTCATATGGCGGCGCAGGCATTTAACGGGGATTCGTGGAACCTGGAATTTTTGACCCATGAGACCAACTATATAGGTACCCTGAATGTTCTCTACGCAGCTCATGAGGTCGTTCCCGAGGCAAAAATACTTCTCGCCTGCAGCTCTGCGGAGTATGGAAATATTACCGAAGAGGACTGCCCGCTAGTGGAGGAAAGGCTTTTAAAGCCCCATACGCCCTACGGAGTAAGTAAGGTGGGTGTGGAGAACCTGGGCCTGCAATATGCGCTGAACTACAACATGAAGATCTACTTGCCGAGGCTCTTTATCCACGTGGGGACAGGACATCCCCCGGCGACCGCGATACAGAATTTTGCCCGGCAGCTGGCACTCATAAAAAAGGGAGTAATAGAGCCTGAGATCCACGTCGGGAATCTTTCCAGCGCGAGGGACTTTATCGATGTCCGTGACGGAGTCAGGGCAATGAGGCTCGTATTGGATAAGGGAAATCCTGCTGAGCCCTACAATATATGTAACCATAAGGCTTATAAGATACAGGAAATTCTGGATATGCTGGTGGAGATATCCGGGACCAACGCCAAGGTGATATCGGATAAGTCGCTTTTCCGCCTGGCAGATGAGCCGCTTCTTCTCGGAGATAATTCGAAGATCACGGCACTTGGATATACCAGAGAATATTCTATGCATAAAACATTGGAGGATGTATTCGCAGATTGGGAATCAAGGATTTAAAAACGGAAAAATTTGAAAATGTGACCATACTCCTTCCGGCGATGGATGAAACCTATTCGCTCAGGGAGACGGTCGAAACCATATTAAAGACATGCCACAGGGAGGACATAGCGGAGATAATATTCATTCTCTGCGAGAGGACCTCTGAGGCTTGCAGAAAGACGGCTGAGGAGCTGGTTGAGCAGTATAAGGGTCAGACCTCTGTATATATATGGGACCAGACGCTGCCCTTTGTAGGAGGTGCCATACGCGAGGGAATAGATATGGCCAAGGGAAGTCATGTTATCATGATGTCAAGTGATCTGGAGACCGATCCCCTCGTTGTACACAGGTTTATCAACGCTGCAAAAAAATATCCTGACAGGATAATTACCGCGTCCCGCTGGAGAGAGGGAGGCGGCTTTGAGAAATACAGCAAGGTAAAGCTCGTATGCAACCTGATCTTTGAAAGAGCCATAGGTCTTTTTTATTTGACGAGGCTGTCCGATCTGACTTATGCATTCAGAATCTTTCCTTCAAAGCTCATGAAGGCAATAGAGTGGGAAGAGCTGAAGCATCCGTTCTTTCTTGAAACAGCCCTTAAACCCTTAAGACTAGGGACAAAGTTTGTCGAGATACCCGGACATTGGGCTGCCCGGACAGAGGGAGTTTCCCAGAATGGTTTTTTCGAGAATTTCAAGTATTTTAAGACCGCCTGGCACAACAGATTTTTGACCGAGGAGCAGATACTTCGTAAGGATAATGGCTGAAAAAAAACATGATAAAAGGGCTGGCTTTAGCGAAGTGGACAGGTGGAGGCTTTTCTCACTTATACTGTTCGCAGTGACGGTGCTGCTGCTTGCCTGGCAATCGGACGATGCATATCATGGCTACGTCATGGCCCGAAACCTTGCCGAAGGTCATGGCTTTGTTTACAACATCGGAGAGCGTTCGACAGCCAGCACGGGTCCGCTATTCACCCTTATAATTTCATTGGCTTATTTTTTTACCAGAGAGATGTTTTTCACCTCTCTGGTTGTTTGTACGCTGCTTTCTTCGGCAGCCTTTTACATACTGGTATATAAGTTCTGCCGCTCAAAGGAGCAGATTCTGATGGTAATGATGGCTCTTTTCGCGAGTCCGTCGTTTATGAGCTACACTACCTCAGGACTTGAAAACAGCCTGCTGTTTTTGCTGAGCGCCTTATTTTTATGGGCCCTATCGGCGCACGAGAGGTATAATTTTAAACAGCTTTTCGTCATAGCACTCATAATTTCTGCGATAGCTATGGCCAGGATGGATACTGTGCTGATATTCGCGCCTGCGGCTGTCTGGATATTTATTATGAAAAGGGACGGCATATCCTTTCCCAAGGCAATGCTGGCCGCTGCTGCAGGCCTGTCGCTCTTTGTTTTGTGGGAGCTTTTTGCCGTGATATATTTTGGCTTTCCCTTTCCCAATCCCGCCTATGTCAAGCTGGGTACAGGGATTTCCCAGATAGAATATCTGAAGAGGGGTATCCTGTATTATTTTTACACCTTTCTAAACGATACCGGGGTACTTATGATCACCGTAGCGGGCACAGTATTGAGCATATCGGCAAAAAAGTCGAAATACACCGCAGTGTCACTGGGGATCATACTCTACCTTATATATATACTCAGGATAGGCGGAGACTTCATGATGGGAAGGCATTTTACGGTGGTCTTCTTTATCTCTTTGTGTATGTTCTATATAATAGAAAACAAAGAAATAAGCGAGATAACAAGGCTGCGGCTCAATAAGCGCATATTTGATGTCACGGTCATAGTCTGTCTCGTGCTGACGCTGGGCTTTTCCAAGGTTATCGGTTCACAATATCTGCTGGGACATAAATATGCATCCCATATATCCGACGAGCGCGAGTATTACTACTCCACCACCGGGCTTTATAACAATGTGGTTTCCCTGATAAGGGAGGGCAGGTTGTGTGTAAGCGATACCTGGAACAATGAGGCGCCGGATGATCTCAGAGAAAACGGTCTTTCGGGCGGTATCATAGATAACGCGGCAGGAATACTGGTCTACTATAATCCGGATCTCTACCTTAACGATACGTATTGCCTGGGAGATGCCTTTTTATCGAAGCTGCCGGCGATATATGATCCCAACTGGCGGGTAGGACATCTGAGGAGGGCTGTACCGGAGGGCTACAGGGAATCCGTATGGAATAATGATAATGAGATAGAAGACCCGGATCTGCACGAATATTACGATATTATCCGGCTCATAACGAGGGGTAGGATATTTGATCCGGAGAGAATTAAGGCGATTATAGATATAAATACAGGAAAATACGATTATTTAATAGATAATTATGAGAGAAGGCTCGAAGAGAAGTAAAAGACATAAGAGAAGAATGAGGATATTAAGGCGAGTACTTTTGGTGCTCACCGGTATCCTTATAATAATATATCTTGGGATCTCCATCTTTTTCATGACTCATTTTTATCCCGATACGACCCTGAACGGGGAAGATGTTTCGATGAAGAGTGAGGAGTATGCGGAAAATATCTTTACGGAAAAAGCGGGTCATTATGTACTCAAGGTGACAGGACGAAATGATCTCAGTATGGATATAAAGGCCTCGGATATTTCCTTCAAGCCGGACTTTGAGGGGCAGATAGGGCAGCTTATAAAGGAGCAGAATGCCTTTTTGTGGATCACGGCGCTTGCTAGGCCATCGGAGCTGACCGCAGAATCGCTGGCGGATTTTTCAAGCAGCGAGCTGCATGAGCTCATAGATTCCTCAGATTTTTTCAAGGCTTCGAATATCAGTCAGCCCAAGGACGCATATTATGATCTGGTGGACGGGGCTTATGCGGTCATTCCCGACGAACCCGGGACTGATCCGGTAAAAGAGGAAATATATAAGGTAGTCGAGGGCGCGGTGAGCTCTCTGGAGGAAAATGTTTCGATAGACAGGGATGAATGCTATACAAAGGCCGCGATACGTGCGGATGACCCTGTCCTGAATGAAACGGTAAATAATCTCAATAAATACTGCGGGACAAAGATACGCTTTGATTTCGGGGAAAATTCCGAGGTGCTCGACGGGAATACTATAAAGGATTGGGTAAAGCTGGAAGGGACCCAGGTCACCTTCGATCCATCGTATATCAAGGAGTATGTGGCGGGTCTTGCAAGGAGGCACGATACCTTCGGAATGAAGAGGGAATTCACTACCTCCCGGGGGAAAAAGATAACAGTTAGTGGAGGCGACTATGGCTGGTGGACGGACAGGCCTTCTACGATCGAGGAAGTGACAAAGGCCATAGAGAATACCTTTGTGGGAGATATGGAGCCTGTCTATTTCGGACGGGCAATGGTGCATGGGGACAGCGATATCGGCAGCAGCTATGTCGAGGTCGATCTGGACAACCAGCATGTATATGTATATAAGGAAGGAACGCTGGTAACGGAGACGGACTGTGTCTCCGGCAAAGCGGTCAACGGCAACAGTACGCCTGAGGGAACCTATGGGATAACCTATAAGGAAAGGGATGCAGAGCTGGTGGGGGAGAATTATACGTCCCCCGTAAATTACTGGATGCCCTTTAACGGAAATGTCGGTCTTCACGATGCTACCTGGCGAAAAGAGTTTGGAGGGAGCATATATATAAACAGCGGGTCACATGGCTGTGTAAATCTGCCGCTGGATAAAGCGAAGATAATTTTTGAGAACGTGGTCAAAGGAGAACCAGTAATAGTATATGGCGGCAAGAAAAAGGAAGACGTGGTCAAGGAAAAAGAGGAAGAACAGCCCTCTGAGGAGCAGCTTCAGCTGCAGGAGCTTCTGACACAGATCGCTCTGAATGCTGCGGCGCAGCAGGAACAGGCACAGGAGCAGGCTGGCGGGACCAATGAAGCTAATGGGGCCAGTCAGGAGGGACAGTAGCCTTGGGTAAGCTGCTGCAAAAGCTTCTGGAGTTAAAGGCTTCGGACATATATCCTTTCCATATGCCTGGACACAAGAGGAATCCGGAATATCCCTTTTTTAAAGAGGCCTTCGGGCTGGATATTACGGAGATAGAGGGCTTTGGGGACCTTTACTCCAAGGAGGGGATACTCGAGGAGCTTAAGGCCCGTGCGGCAAAGGTCTACAGGGCAAAGCGCGCCTATATTCTTGTCAATGGCTCCACGGTGGGAGTGCTTTCAGCCATATCCGCGGCGGTCCAAAAGGGCGGGCGCATCCTTATTGCCGAGGAGGCTCACAGGAGCGCATATAACGCCGCGTTTTTAAAAGAGCTGCGCTACGATACCATTGAGCTTCCAGTTATAGAACCATATATGATCGGCGGCGGAGTGTCTCCGGAGGATGTGGAAAAGGCATTAGACAGAGCTCCGGATACAGAGGCAGTTTTTATAACCTCGCCCACCTACCGGGGAATCATTTCTGATCTTGACGGAATAGCGCGGGTCTGCCACGAAAGGGGAAAGCTTCTGATAGTGGACAGCGCTCACGGAGCCTATCTGGGTTTTGAAGAGGAGTGCAAAAAAAAATACAATGCGGATAACGCAGCGCTCAGCGGAGCGGATATCATAGTCGAAAGCCTGCATAAGACGCTGCCCTGTTTTACACAGACGGCGCTTATGTTCGTAAATTCAAACCGGGTAGACGAAGAGCTCCTGGGAAGGTATCTTTCAATATATCAGACCAGCTCACCCTCCTATCTTTTTATGGCCGGGATATCGGCCTGTCTGGATTTTTTGGAGGAACCGGGGGACAGGTTTAAGGAGCATTACAGAGAGGTGGAAAGGCTCAGGAGCCTGTCAGCGGGCTTTGACAGGATAAGTATTGCGGGAGAGGAACTGATAGGGCAGAATAAGGTCTACGGCCTGGATCCGTATAAATTTGTGATACATCATAAAAATAAGAGCGGGCATGAGCTTTACAGGCTTTTTTCAGAGAAATACCACCTGGTCTGCGAGCTCAGCACTCCAGATCATGTCCTGGCGATGACTTCGCCTATGGATACGAAGGAGGGCTTTGAGAGGCTTTTGAGGGCGCTTGAGGAGACGGACAGGTATTAGAGAAATAAAAGGATGGACAGCGGCAGGATATTTTATATAATCGGAAAAAGCGCTTCTGGCAAAGACAGCATGTATAAGGAGCTTCTGAAAAAGACGGGACTTAAGGTATATACCATGTATACCACGAGGCCCAGAAGGGAATATGAGGTTCAGGGCAGGGAATATAATTTTACCGGAGAGGATGAACTGAGGCATCTCAGGGAGGAAAAGAAGGTCATAGAGGAACGTACTTATATGACGGTACACGGTCCCTGGGTCTACTATACTGTGGATGACGGCAGCTTTGATACGGGCCAGGACATGCTTATGATCGGCACGCTGGAATCCTTTATCTCAATGAAAAAATACATGGGGGCTGGCAGAGTCTTTCCTATATATATATAGAATGTGACGACGGGGTGCGCCTTCAGAGGGCCATGGACCGGGAAAAAAAGAGCAGCACTCCGGATTATAAGGAGATGTGCAGAAGATTTTTGGCGGATTCGGAGGATTTTTCAGAGGAGAAGCTGGAGGCAGCGGGTATAACCAAAAGATTTGAGAATATGGACATTGCCGAATGCCGTGATAATATAATAGAATATATTGATTATATCAAGCGGGAGAGGATATAGATGGACATAAAGGTCAATCAGATCTCCAAGGCGCAGATGCCGGAGCCGGTCAAGCCACAGGAAAATGCAGACGACAGCTTCAAATTTTCCCTTATAAGCCGGATAGAGGAGAAGGATCTTCAGGAAGCCCTGAAAACCATGATGAACGAGATCACCATGCAGGGCGAGAAGATAAAAAAGCGCAAAAATATCCAGGATATGCAGAAATACAGGGGCCTTATCAAGGGCTTCCTGAATGAAATATTGAATCGTTCGCATCAATTTGAAAGAGAAAACTTTCTGGACAGGAGGGGACGCCACAGGGTGTACGGGATAATCCGCCTCGTGGATGAAAATCTCGACAAGCTGGCTGCTGAGCTTGTAAAGGACGAGCAGGACAACATTACGATAATGAATACGATAGGCGAGATAAGGGGACTGCTGATAGACCTTCTTATGTAAGGAACGGAGTAGCTTTGAAGCTATAGATCAGATATTACCGGGGATAAAGCCCCTTTAATCAGGAGATGTTTAAGGGATACAATGGATAGCTTTGAGGATATAATAGGTCAGGACGAGATTTCGGACTACTTCAGACGTACCATAAGCCGGGGGAAGGTTTCCCACGCCCTTATACTTAACGGGGAGAAGCACACCGGCAAGGAGTACATGGCGAAGATATACGCTTCGACGCTGCAGTGTGAGAAGGGTGGCCTGAAGCCCTGCGGTGAATGTCATTCCTGCATGATGGCCGCCTCCGGCAACCATCCTGATATAATAACCGTAACACATGAAAACCAGAGATCTATCGGGGTGGACGATATAAGGCAGAAGATCAACGACGATATAATTTTAAAGCCCTATTATTCCGCCCGCAAAATATATATAGTTCCAGAGGCCTCCATTATGACGGAGGAGGCGCAGAACGCCCTTTTAAAAACGCTCGAAGAGCCGCCTGCCTATGCACTGATGATCCTTTTGGTCGACAATAAGGAGCGCATGCTGCCGACGATCCTGTCAAGGTGTGTGACCTTAAATATCAGGCCGGTGGATTCCGAGAGGATAAGGGCTTATCTGAAAGCCAAAAAAAGCATTTGGGGCAGGGACGCCGATGTGGCGGTCGCCTTTGCAAGAGGAAGTATAGGAAGGGCGGAAATGCTGGCCTCCTCGGGGGATTATATCGCCCTGATGAACAGTGTAACGGAGCTGCTTTCCCATATCAGAGAGATGGGCATTTCGGAGGAGCTGGATTTTATAAAA
Organism: Lachnospiraceae bacterium; assembly: GCA_017453965.1. GTDB lineage: Bacteria > Bacillota > Clostridia > Lachnospirales > Lachnospiraceae > NK4A144. Next base: position 11,208 of record JAFTEI010000141.1, on the reverse strand, counting down.
AAGATAGCGGATAATAAAGACACTGCCTTTGATCATCTGGATATCATGGAGGCATGGTACAGGGATATTCTCGTGTACAAGAGCACCGGGAAGCCAGGGATGCTGATGTTCTTAAACGAGCAGACGCAGATCGCTTCGGCTGCAAAGCGCGCCGCTTATATAGATATTTCGGCGGTCCTGGATGAGATAGAGTCCGCAAGGGATAAGCTGAATGCGAATGTCAATGTCGCCCTTGTATTTGAGCTGCTGCTGGATACAATGAAAGAAAGGGCTGTTTCAGAGTAAGATTAGGAGATAAAATTATGACAAAAGTTATCGGGGTCAGGTTTCGCACGGCAGGAAAGGTTTATTTCTTTTCTCCGGGGGAATTCAAGATAAAGAAAAACGACAACGTAATAGTCGAGACTGCAAGAGGCGTCGAATTCGGCAGGGTCGTGTCGGATATAATGGATGTGGAGGATGAAAAGATAGTTCAGCCCCTGAAGACTATTATAAGGCTGGCAACTGAGGACGACATCGAAAGAGAGAATGCGAACCACGAAAAGGGGAGGGATGCCTTCAAGGTCTGCCTGGAAAAGATCAAGAAGCACGGGCTTGAAATGAAGCTCATAAATGCTGAATATACCTTTGATAACAATAAGCTGCTGTTTTATTTTACGGCCGACGGCAGGGTGGATTTCAGGGAGCTGGTAAAGGATCTGGCAGGAGTATTCAAGACCAGGATAGAGCTGAGACAGATCGGGGTGAGGGATGAGACCAAGATCATCGGCGGCTACGGCATATGCGGAAGGCAGCTCTGCTGTCACAGCTACCTGTCCGAGTTCGTTCCCGTATCCATAAGGATGGCGAAGGAGCAGAATCTTTCGCTAAATCCGACAAAGATATCCGGAGTCTGCGGAAGATTGATGTGCTGCCTTAAAAACGAGGAAGAAACCTATAAATATCTCAATAGAAAGCTTCCCCATACGGGAGATATAGTCACTACTCCCGACGGGACCAGTGGAGAGGTGGAAAGTGTCAATGTCCTTCGGCAGCTGGTAAAGGTGCTGGTGGAGGTTGGCGACGAAAAGGAGCTTCACGAGTACCCTGTCGGAGAGCTTAAGTTCAAGCAGAGAAAGAACAAGGGCAAACAGAAGGACAAGGGAGACGAGGCTGAGGAGAAGGAATTAAAGGAACTGGAGATGCTGGAGAAGAGGGATGGAAAATCCAGGCTTAATGACGATTGAATTAAAGGCCGGTGAGAGACTGGATGATCTTGAAAGAAACGGATATAAGATAATTCAAAATCCGGATGTATTTTGCTTCGGCATGGATGCGGTACTGCTGTCGGGCTTTGTAAAGACCGGTGAGGGGACCAGGGTAATGGATCTAGGCTGCGGCAATGGTATAATTCCTATCCTGCTGGCGGCAAAGACGGGAGCCGCCCATATTACGGGTCTTGAGTTCCAGGAATACAGCGCCGATATGGCGGAGCGCAGTGTACAGCTCAATAAACTGGAAGAAAGGGTAAGTATTGTAAGAGGGGATATTAAAGAAGTCGTCGGTAGGTTTGAGGCGGCTTCTTTTGATACAGTAACCTCCAATCCGCCGTATATAAAGGGAGGGAACGGACTTACCAATCCCGATGAACCCAGGGCGATAGCCAGGCACGAGTTAAAATGCTCGCTGGAGGACGTAGTTCTTGCGGCAAAATACCTTTTAAAGCCCGGTGGAGCCTTCTTTTTGGTACACAGGCCCCAGAGGCTGGCGGAGATCTTTATATGCCTTTCGCGCAATGGTCTGGAGCCCAAACGGATGAAGCTGGTACATCCTTTTTTGGACCACGAGCCGAATATGGTGCTGCTGGAGGCCAGAAGGAGCGGAAGGCCACAGCTGAATATCGAAAAGCCACTGATAGTCTATAAGTCTGAAGGGGTATATACTGATGAGATATATGACATATACGGATATTAGAAAAATCAATATGTGCCGGAGGCCGGCAAATGGCAGGTAAGCTGTATCTGTGCGCGACGCCCATAGGCAACCTCGGGGATATCACGGCAAGGACGCTGGAGTGTCTGAAACAGGTCGACATCATAGCGGCTGAGGACACCCGGAACAGTATGAAGCTTATGACGCATTTTGACATACATACCCCGCTTACATGCTATCATGAGTACAATAAATATGATAAGGCGGATAAGCTGGTGGGAGAGCTGCTTGCGGGGAAAGATATCGCCCTGATAACGGATGCGGGAACTCCGGCAATATCCGACCCCGGAGAGGTTCTGGTAAGGAAGTGCCAGGAAGCCGGAGTCGGGGTCACATCCCTTCCGGGACCGTCGGCCGTGATAACGGCGCTCACCCTGTCGGGACTGCCGACCAGGCGGTTTGCGTTTGAAGGCTTTCTGCCCCAGGATAAGACTGAAAGGCGGGAAATACTTAAGGAGCTAAAGGACGAATACAGAACAGTAGTCTTATATGAAGCGCCGCATCATCTCATAAATACTTTGTCTGAACTCAATGAATATTTCGGGGACAGGAAGCTTACGATCGCGAGAGAGCTTACGAAAAAGCATGAGGAGATATTAAAATTCACGGTTTGTGAGGCTTTAAGCTACTATGAGCATGAGGAGCCAAGGGGTGAATTTGTCCTGGTGCTCGAGGGCAGGGACAGGCAAAAGGCTGAGGCGGAAAAAAGGGCTTTTTATGAAGAGATGAGTCCGAAAGAGCATGTGGAAAAATATATAAGTGAGGGGATGGACAGGAAAACTGCAATGAAACAGGCAGCGAAGGACAGGGGAGTGTCCAAGAGAGATATATACAATGCGCTGCTATAATATTAAGTAAAGGAGTAGCTATGAGCTATAAGTCAGATATTACCGGGGATAAAATCCCCTTTAATAAAGGAGGATCGGAATCATGAAAAAAGGCTGTTTGATAATATTGCTTTCGACGGTAGCATTTTTCCTTTTCGGCTGTGCGCCGGGAGGAAACACACAGACACAGCAGCTTGCGCTGGAGGAAGGGCAGGAAACAGATGCGAAGGAGGAGCCTTCCCAGGAAGCGCAGCAGCAGGAAGAGGAGTCGTCCCAGGAAGAGCAGCAGGAGGAGGAGACGACTGAGGCTGAGCATCCGGAGGACACAGCCGGAGAGGAAGAGAAAAACGTGGAAGGGCGTAATTTCGCGGCGCTGGGGGCGTCGTCAGGACATTTTAATTACAAGCTTATAGGTGCGGTTGCGGGAGACCAGAATATCTTTTATTCGCCCTACAGCCTTGCGGGAGCTCTGGCTTTAGCCGATGCAGGGGCAACAGGGACTTCAAAGAGAGAGCTGGAAAATGTGCTTGGAATAACAGATCTCGCAGCCTTTGAAAAAGACTATAAAGCATACCTGGAGAGGGAGCAGAGTGAGGGAGCCAGACTTACTACGGCAAATGGCATTTGGATAAACAATGGTCTTCAGCTTGCCGACAACTTTGATACGGAGTATAAGGCTGAGGCAGAGGAATATTTTAAAGCCGGGATAAAGACTGCGGATTTTGCCGGCAGCTCTGCAGAGATTAAAAAAGAGATAACGGAATGGGTCAGGGAAAATACCGAGGACTTTATAAGCGATTATGAGGCCAGCTGTAGCAAAAGCACGGTCATGGCGCTTATAAATGCGGTTTATTTTTACGGAGAATGGCTGGACAGCTTTTCTCCGGATGACACCGAAGAGGAGGATTTTAACGGGATAAAGGGTAAGTCCAGGGTGAGCATGATGAACATGAGCCGTAATTCTTACAGGCATATTGCCAACTATAAAGGTATTACTGCGGTCGCACTTCCCTATAAGGACGATAATATTGAGATGGAGGTACTGATGACATCCGATGAGGAGCAGGCAAACGATATCCTGAAGCTGGTACAGAGCCTGCCAGAGGAGGAATTTGCCGGCCTCTTTGAGGAGCTGGACAATGCCGACAACAGTATGATAACCAGGCTTGCCATGCCCAAGTTCGGGATGGACGAGACCTTTCCCTCACTGGATGAAACTTTAAAGAAAATAGGTATAGAATCTGCTTATGAAAACCGGGATGAGTTTTCAAGGATCGCCCATGAGATATACATCTCCCAGATCAACCACAGGGCTAAGCTGGAGGTCGATGAGGAGGGCAGCAGGGCGGCTGCAATAACGGAGATCAGCTTTGAGACTACCAGCGTGTCCATGGAGCCCGAGGAAGAGGTAAATTTCATTGTTAACAGGCCATTCGTATTTTTTATAAGGGACAGGTCCGCAAACAATGTATTATTTGCAGGATTTATAAGGGATTTATGAATAATGCCTTGACAAGGATATATAAAACAGTTATAAATAGGTGTGTCGGTTAAGCACTATCGATACACAGATAAGAAAACTCATGTCAAGAGGAGGAGTTATACGAAATGAACAAGACAGAATTAGTGGCAGCTATCGCTGATCAGGCGGGAATATCCAAGAAGGATGCGGAGAAGGCTCTTAAGGCTTTCACAGAGACAGTTGCAGCTCAGCTTAAGAAGGGTGATAAGATCCAGCTTGTAGGATTTGGAACATTTGAGGTTACCAAGAGAGCAGCAAGAGAGGGAAGAAATCCCCAGACTGGCGATGTTATGAAGATAGCGGCATCAAAGGCGCCTAAGTTCAAGGCTGGCAAGGCTCTTAAAGATCTTATAAATAAAAAGTAATTTTAGCGTTATAAAGTGTTTACCAGCGAAGCGTGCGCATTCAGCGCACGCTTCTTTAGTATCGCAGGGGTGGCGATAGGAAATTATTGGGCTTGCGGTCAAACGCTGCCCTGTGGGCGAGTAGGGAATGAGGAAAAACTGATGAGACTGGATAAATATTTAAAAGTATCGCGTCTGATAAAGAGGCGCACGATTGCCAACGAGGCCTGCGATGCGGGAAGGGTCACTCTGAACGGTAAGGTGGCCAAGGCCGGAACCGAGGTCAAAATGGGAGATGTGATAGAGATAGCCTTCGGAAATAAGACGGTAAAGGCAGAGATCACGGATATTAAGGATACCGTAAAAAAGGGAGATCCTGAGCTTTACAGATATCTCTGAATTATAGTAAACGTCAGATAAATCTGCCGTTTACTATATAAAGACAGCCCCTCCCCCGGAAGAACTCAATATATGGGAAATGGTAACATAGTGCGCACAATATGGTGTTGTTGACGCAAAATGCCCAATCTGTTATAAATTATGTAAACGGATTGTTGTACAAGATATCAAACAATTTGAGTGGTTACCACAATTCTTTTAATGGAGCAGCGGGGAGTTTAATGAATTTCAAGGGGCGGACATTCAGAAAAAAGAAGCAGAATAAGCTTTCCTTTATATGTATTTCTCTGGTCGCACTGATGTTAGTCACAGGGCTTACCGTTGATGGGATAAAGATCAGTAAAAAGATCAGTGCCTATGAAGAGGAGAAGCAGGAGCTGGACGACCTTATAGCCAAGGAAAAGACCAGACAGAAGAGCCTTAAGCAGCTGAAGGTGTATGTTACAACGAATGAATTTAAGGCGGAAACAGCAGAATCCTCCATAGGTATAGTCAAAGATAACGAAATTCTTTTCAGGACAGATGACAGTAAATGAACAGGTACTGGAATATATAAAGAGATATGATATGATACCGCGGGGTTCGCGGGTCACGGCAGGTCTTTCGGGAGGGGCAGATTCAGTGTGCCTCCTTTTTTTGCTCTCCGGATACAGGGAAAGCCTGGATTTTTCTCTTGAAGCGATTCATGTTGAGCACGGCATACGCGGCGAAGAGGCGCTCGAGGATATGGAGTTTTGCGAGCGGCTATGTGACAGGCTGGGAATAGCGCTCAAGGTCGTGCATGTGGACGTACCAGAGATGGCCAGGGAAAAGGGACTTACCCTGGAGGAGGCAGGCCGGATAGCGCGATATGATATCTTTGACCGCGCGGCAGCGGACAGGATAGCGGTTGCGCACCACGGACTGGATCAGGCCGAAACAGTCCTTTTTAACCTGTTCAGAGGGAGCGCAGTTGCCGGGCTGGGCGGGATGAGGCCGGTAAGGGATAAGGTCATAAGGCCGCTGCTCTGCCTTACAAGGGAGCAGATAGAGGCGTATCTCAGGGAACGGGATATAGCCTACTGCACTGACAGTACGAATTTTGACAACGATATATCCAGAAACAGGATAAGAAACGAGATCATACCTCTGGCAGAGGGAATAAACCCGGGAGCAGTCAGGCATATAAATGAGAGTGCGGAATATATAAGAGAGGTTGAGGCCTATATACAGCGTGAGGCAGGGAAGAGGGTGAGCAGGTATGTGACTGTCACCGGAGGCCGTGTGCTTTTGAGGCTCGAGGGCCTTGAAAAGGAAGAAAATATAATAAAGGACTACGTTATAAGGGAGTGCATATCCTTAAGCGCGGGGAAGCTTAAGGATATAACCTCGCGGCATGTGACAGCGGTGAGGGACCTTACCGGAAATATAAGCGGGAAAAAGATAAGCCTGCCCTATGGGATAACTGTGATAAGGAACTTCGACAGACTTGAATTTTTGAGAGACTCCGCAGGATCTGAGATGGTCGCAGGCGGGGAGGCAGACCCCGACAAGGCCGGTATAGCCGTTCCCGAAGAAGGAAGCCTTACACTTCCCGACGGGTCGGAATACTTCTTTTCCTTCGACAACGAGGTATCGCCGGAGAAAATCAGGGAAGATCACAGATATACTAAATGGTTCGATTATGATAAAATAGTCGGGAAACCGTGCTTGCGCCGCAGGAGGAGCGGAGACCGTATTTCCATCAAAAAGGGCTCGAAAAAGATAAAGGAGCTCTTTATAGAGGAGAGGATTCCCTCCGGGGAACGGGGAAATATCTATATGCTATGTGACGAAAGTGAGGTCATATGGATCCCGGGACTCAGGATAGGCGAAAAATACAAGGTTTCGGAAAAAACTAAAATGATATGGAAGGTAGAAAGAAAAGATAATGGCTGAGAGGATTGAAGTATTATTATCTGAAGCAGAGGTCGACACTAAGATAGCCGAGCTTGGGGCTGCTATCAGTAAGGATTATGAGGGGCAGGAGGTCACGCTTGTCTGCATTCTTAAGGGAGCCACTTTTTTCGCCTGTGAGCTGGCGAAGCGTATAACCATACCTGTGGAAATGGAATTTATGCGCTGCTCGAGCTACGGAAACAAGACGGAATCCAGTGGAGATGTAAAGATAACACAGGATCTCGACGCGCCTATCAGGGGTAAAAATATCATCGTCGTTGAGGATATAATAGATTCGGGCCGCACTTTAAGCTCGCTCTTTAAGGTGTTGAACAGCAGAGGCCCCGCATCCCTGAAATTGTGCTCTCTCCTCGATAAGCCTGAAAGAAGGGTCACCGAGGTCAAGGTGGATTACACGGGCTTTGAGATTCCCGATGTGTTCGTTGTGGGATATGGGCTGGATTACGCGCAGAAATACAGAAATCTGCCCTATATCGGAGAAGTAAAGTTTGATGACAGGTGAGCGGTTGAATCCGCTCATAATATGTAATTTAGGAGCATTAAGGTGAATAATTCGTCAAGTAACAGTTCAAGAAGTATCCTGCTCTATTTTGCAATCATAGCAATAGCGATACTCATTATCTATTCGGTAAGCAACCGCATGAATACCCCCAAAAGCTACAGCTACAGCGAGTTTATCGAGGCGCTGAATGACGGTGAGGTCATGGGGGTGGAAATCTCGCCGAATTCTGAGACACCTACAGGCGTGGTGACCGTAACTCTGGCCAACGGGGCGGTACATAAGCTCTATGTGTCGGACGTATCAGTTATAGAGCAGGAGATGAAGGTCAAATTCCCGAAATATACTGAATCCGATGTCTCCAGGGAAAGCTGGCTTCTGTCCTACGGGATACCCATTCTGTTATCCGTAGTCGTAGTGGTCGTCCTGCTGTCCATGTTCAATTCACAGGCCTCGGCCGGCAGCGGGAAGATGATGAATTTCGGAAAAAGCCGGGCAAAGATGTTTATGTCCGGGGATACGAAGATAAAGTTTGAAAATGTTGCGGGACTGGCTGAGGAGAAGGAGGACCTGGAGGAGATCGTAGACTTCCTTAAAAGTCCGAAAAAATATATCGAGGTCGGGGCCAGAATTCCCAAGGGAGTGCTGCTGGTGGGCCCTCCCGGTACGGGAAAGACCCTTTTGGCCAAGGCCATAGCCGGAGAGGCCGAGGTTCCCTTTTTCTCCATATCCGGTTCTGATTTCGTGGAGATGTTCGTCGGAGTCGGTGCTTCCAGAGTCAGGGATCTGTTTCAGGAGGCAAAGAAGAACTCTCCCTGTATCGTATTTATAGATGAGATAGACGCGGTTGCGCGCCGCAGAGGTACGGGACTCGGAGGCGGACATGATGAGCGGGAGCAGACCTTAAACCAGCTGCTGGTGGAGATGGACGGCTTCGGAGTCAACGAAGGCATAATCGTTATGGCCGCAACCAACAGGGTGGACATCCTCGACCCTGCAATAATGCGCCCGGGCCGTTTTGACAGAAAGGTCGGTGTCGGCGCTCCCGACGTAAAGGGCAGGGAGGAGATACTCGCCGTACATGCCAAAAATAAACCTCTTGGCGATGACGTGGACTTAGAGCAGATCGCGAGGACTACGGCCGGCTTTACCGGGGCAGATCTGGAAAACCTCCTGAATGAGGCGGCCATCTATGCGGCCAAGGAAGACAGAAAATACGTGGTTCAAAATGATATCAAGCGGGCCTTTGTGAAGGTAGGCATAGGAGCTGAGAAGAGGAGTAAGGTCATCTCCGATAAGGAAAAGAAGATCACAGCTTATCATGAAGCGGGGCATGCGGTTCTGTTCCATGTGCTCCCCGAGGTGGGACCGGTATACTCCATATCCATAATCCCGACGGGGCTGGGGGCAGCGGGATATACGATGCCTTTGCCTGAGAAGGACGAAATGTTTATGACAAAGGGCAGGATGATGAACGATATCGTGGTGGATCTGGGAGGCAGGGTAGCCGAGGAAATGTTCTTCGACGATATCACGACGGGGGCTTCCCACGATCTCAAGGTGGCCACCAAGGAAGCCCGCAAGATGGTTACAAAATACGGTATGAGCGATACGGTGGGAATCGTAAGCTATGACGATGACGACGACGAGGTATTTATCGGACGGGATCTGGCTCATGCGCGTTCACATTCCGAGGAGACCGCCGGAACGATCGATGCCGAAGTCAAGAGGATCATGAGTGAGTGCCACGAAAAGGCCAGAAAGCTTATTTCGGAGCATAAGGAGGCACTTATACGTATAGCGGAGGAGCTGTTAAAGAGAGAGAAGCTTTCGCGGGATGAGTTTGAAAAGCTTTTTGACGGGGAAGTTCTGGTGGGTAGTGAAAATGCCTAAAATTAAAGTTTACTGCTCATAATTTTTGGTAGGTCTACATATTGTTGGTTTTGGGGGAAGCTATTATAATAAGCATGTACCCCCAATACAAGATATGGTTTAATACATATCTTAGAGGAAAGAAATACCTTCTCCAAAACAGCCGTTCACGAAAGTGGTCGGCTGTTTTCATTTATGCTATAATTACTAATTAAGTAGTAAAAAAGGGAGATCAGTTATGGCAGTTAAGTCTGAAAACCTTACGCAAAGCGATATAGAAAAGATACAGGCGGAAATAGACGAACGAAAGCTCGTAATGCGCCCTCAGCTCATTGCTGCGGTCAAAGAGGCGAGAGCCCAGGGGGATCTGAGCGAAAACTTTGAATACTACGCAGCTAAAAAGGCGAAAAACGAGAACGAGGGCCGCATAGGCTACCTGGAAAGGATGCTCAAATTTGCCAATATCGTCTCGGATGAATCTGCAGAGGATGAGGTCGGAATCAACGATTTTGTGACTATTGAATTCGTAGACGACCATGAAACCGAAGAATACAAGATAGTTACTAGTATCAGAGGAGATTCCCTCAAAAACTATATAAGCACGGAATCGCCGTTAGGGAGGGCGGTAACGGGCCACAGGGAAGGCGATATATGTTCGGTTTCCTTAGACAACGGTGGCAGCTATGAGGTCAAGATAGTTTCCATCAGCAAGAACAGCGACGACAGTGACGATGCATTGAAGACATTCTGAAAGCGGGCGGGTGAAATTGATAGGACTTTTGATGAACAATTTGAATATACCGGCTTTCGTTCCGGCGGTTATCGTATGCCTCCATATGATATGTGCTGCCCTGATCGTTCCTGTGCCCGTATATGCGTATCTTCAGAACAGGGAAGTAAAGACAACCCGGTATCTGCTGGCCGTGGCTGTTTCACTCTTTGTATGGAACTTGGGCTATGCTCTTGGGTATATATTTGCGGGCTCCTTTGTGGTAGCCGGAATTATAAGGCTTATAGCAGAGGCCGGCATGATAGGCTTTTTTGAATCCTGCGTTTATTACGTAAGAGAGATCACTGCAGACAAGTACAACACTCCGTATTGGATGAGCACCCTGCATAAAATAGTCCTTACGTTGCTGTGGCTGTTTTTCGGGGCAAGAGGAATTCTCTATCCTTTCGGACCTGACAGGGCGGAGATATATTTAAGACTGGTCAGGTTATTCAGACTTCCCGCGGTAATATTTATGATAGCGATCATGGCGTATATTGCCCGTTTGAGCGCTGAATGGAGGTCCAAGGTAAGGTATAAGCGGGGACTGGCGATAGTGCGGATGCTTGGGGATTTTTCCGCCCTGATGATAGTTGCGGCAATTTTGGATATCGTATTTCCTGGGGGATATTTGGTCGACATCTACAATTTCAGCGCCTTTATGGGGGCGCTGGCCACGATACTTTTGACGGTCGTAACTATTTACAGTATCCGGACATCTGTAACCATGGCTAATGCAACCACGGCGCTTAAAGGGGATATTCCCACTCCTCTTTTTATAATAGCAGGGGAAGAGACCAAAATCATGGCGTTGAATAATGCCGCGCTCAGATTTCTGGGCAAGGCGGAGGAAGATATAAAGGGACACAGCATGTCCGAATTTTTCGACACCTCCATAGATGAGGCGACGGCCATGAGACGCTCGTTTGACGAGACCAAATACTATTTTGATAAGGGTACGGTCAGGGGAGCGAAGAAGCCCTGCCGCTTTGTGACCAACAATATCCATGACGCCTTTGGTGACCCTTTTTGCGCGGTGACCTTTGTCTATGATCTTTCCAGCGAGG
>JAFTEI010000015.1 GCA_017453965.1 Lachnospiraceae bacterium | reverse complement strand
ATGAAGATGGAGGAAATTATGAAAAAACTGAAATTGCTGCTGCTGTTGACAGCGCTGGGGCTCTCCCTGGCCGCCTGTGGAAAGAAGGATAAGGAGCCGGAGCCCGAACCGGTGGATGAGGGCTCGGCCATAGTTATTGAGGACGAAAAAGAGGAACCCGAGGTTGAGGAGGTCGTGGAAGAGGAGGCCGCAACGGAAGAGCCGGATGTGGCGCCCGACGGAATGTATGCCAGCGAGCTCACCGGAGAGTGGATAGATGAGTCCCTCAAGGACCAGCGTCCGGTGGCTGTAATGATCGACGACGAGAAGACGGCACTTCCCCATTTCGGAGTTTCACAGGTGGACGTCTTATATGAGATGGTAAACAGCACCCAGAACGAGGGAGTTACACGTTTCATGGCCCTGGTAAAGGATTGGGGTAAGATCAAGCAGCTGGGCTCCATAAGGTCCACACGTCCCACCAACCTTCAGATATTCCCCGAGTGGGGTGCGGTGCTCTGCCATGACGGAGGCCCCTTCTGGAACGACAACTTCTATAAGAATGTCTTCGTTGAGAGATTCAGCGGAACCTTCTCCAGGGTTGACAACGGTAAGGCCAGAGAGTTTACCGAGTATGTCCTTTCCGGAGATCTGGATAAGAATTTTAAGAGTACCGGCTATTCCACGACCTATACCGAGTATTATCAGGGAGGCTCCCACTTCGATTTCGCTTCGAGGAACAACCCCAATACTCTTGAGCAGTACAGCAATTCCGTTGCGTGCACGAAGATAAACCTGCCCTTCAATCACAACAAGCCCTGGCTTGAGTACGATGAGGCGGAGGGAGTTTACAAGTATTTCCAGTACGGCAGCGCAGAGTCAGATGCCGGAAACGGAAACGAGCAGGTTAAGTTTAAGAACCTCTTCCTGATGAACGCCGAGCTCAAGCAGCTGGACGACCACGGATACATGCAGTACATCGTAAACGACATCCACAACCGTGACGCCTGGTTCATAACCAACGGCAGGGCTGTTCCCTGTACCTGGTCCAAGCAGACCGACCTGGATTTCACTACCTTTACGGATGCAGACGGCAACATGATCAAGGCCAATGTAGGAAAGTCCTACATCGCACTCATTAGAAATGAAGAGTGGGGCAATATAGCCATCCAGTAATGCGGGAGTTTTTAAAGAAGCTTTTTAAACGCCATCCAAGGAGGAGCCTTCCCGGGCTGGACATGAAGTTTTACTGCACGGATAAGTGCGACGGCTGCGGGGAGTGCTACAGGCGGTGTCCCACGGGGCATATAAAGATGGTGGACGGCAGACCCTTTTGGAAGGGTCCCTGCCTGATGTGTGCGGCCTGTTCGCAGGTCTGCCCCATCGACGCGATACGTTACGGCAAGCCGGATTCAGAAAATCAAGTTTAAGTATGGCGCAGTTATACAGGACAGTGGAGCCGGGCAGGATATATGCCGGCGAATACACTGAAAAAAAATCGAGATTTATAGCAGCTCTTACGGGCGTAGGTGATATAGCCTCCGCCCGTGAGTTTATTAATGGTATAAAAAAGAAATACTATGACGCCAGGCACAACGTCAGCGCCTACATCCTCCGCTCGGAGGACGGGGCCGGACGGGAGGGCTCCATTCCCGTCAGCCACTCCTCGGACGACGGGGAACCGCCGGGAACGGCCGGGAAGCCCATGCTGGATGTGCTTACTGGAGAGGGGCTCATGGACGTATGTCTGGTGGTGACAAGGTATTTCGGAGGGACCCTTTTGGGGACTGGGGGACTGGTCAGGGCCTATTCGACGGCGGCCAGGGAGGCGGTTGCGGCCGCGGATATAGTGGAGATGAGGCCCTCAGTTAAGGAGGAGCTCAAGTTCTCCTATGCCCATGAGGGCGGGGTCAGAAGGCTGCTGGAGAGCTGCGGGGCCGTCCTTGCCGGCAGCGAGTACGGGGAGGGGGTCACCTTTACCGTATATGTGCCCGAGGAAAGGCAGGCCGAATTTGAAAAGACGGTTATAAATACCTTCTCTGGAAAGGCCGTGATACGCTCCGGCGATATTGAATTTTTTCCCTTTAAAGTGGTATAATCAGTATGCTGTAAAATCATTGACAGCTTCGAAGCGGCTTCTTTTACCGCTCAAAAAAATTTCTCCGGAAAGGCAGGTGGTTAATATGTCAGATGTTCCTGGGCAACGATGTAGACGACAAAAAATATTGATCACCAAAGAATGCCAGATAACGGAGAAAAAATATGACTATCGAAGAGATAAAGGCTCTTGTAAATGAAAAGAAGTATCAGGAGCTGAGGAGCACTCTTATTTCATTAAACGAGGCGGATACGGCAGCGGTATTAGAGGAGCTGCCCAAGGAGTGGCAGATAGCGCTCTTCAGACTTTTGCCCAAGGACCAGGCCGCCGACGTATTTTCATTTCTTCCCACGGACATAGAGCAGGAGATAATAACCTCCCTTTCGGACAGTGAGGCGACGGAGATCATCGACAATATGATGGCCGACGACGCTGCGGATCTTATGGAGGAAATGCCGGCTATAGTGGTAAAGAGGCTTCTGGCCAACACTACGGCGGATACGAGAAGGTCTATCAATCATCTTTTGAAATTCCCGGAGGATTCGGCAGGCTCTATAATGACTGTCGAATTTGTTGACTTAAAGGAAAATCTCACGGTGGCCCAGTCCATCGAGAGAATAAGAGATATAGGACTGGACAAGGAAACGGTCAATAACTGTTTCGTGCTGGACCCTGCCAGGAGGCTGGTGGGGATGGTTACGCTGCGCTCCCTTATACTGACCTCCCCCGATGATGTCATAAAGGATATCATGGAGGAGAACGTTATCAGCGTGGACACCCTTACTGACCAGGAGGAGGTGGCCAGGATGATGTCCAAGTACGACTTTAACTCTCTGCCCGTAGTGGACAGCGAGGCGCGGCTGGTCGGGATCATCACCATCGACGACGTTGTAGATATCATCACGGAAGAGGCCACCGAGGATATCCAGAAGATGGCAGGTATCATGCCTACGGAGACCCCCTATCTTAAGACCAGCTCCTTTAAGCTCTGGAGAAAGAGGATACTGTGGCTCCTGCTCCTCATGATCTCCGCCACCTTCACCGGGGGAATCATAACCCATTTTGAGAGCGCGCTTTCAGCCTTCATCATCCTTACGGCCTATATTCCGATGCTCATGGACACCGGAGGAAACACGGGCTCCCAGACCTCTACGATGATAATACGTGCCCTGTCCTTAAATGAGGTGGATTTTACCGACATTCCGAAGATATGGGGCAAGGAAGTGGTGACGGCCCTGCTCTGCGGACTGTCCCTGGCCGGAGCCAATTTCATTAAGATGATATTCTTTGACCATCTCGACGTGCAGGTGGCTGCGGTCATCTGCTTAACGCTGATGGTGACGGTACTGGCCGCGGATTTTGTGGGCTGTACCCTGCCAATACTGGCTACCAAGGCCGGCCTCGACCCCACTGTCATGGCCGCGCCGATAATGACTACGATAATCGATGCCTTATCGCTCCTGATCTATTTCCAGATAGCGACACATCTGCTGCACATTGCGGTATAGAGGTATAAAACTTTATGCGAAGCATGGAATTTAAAATGGAGAATAAATATGAGCACATAGTTCCGGGGGCCGAGGTCGAGGTGGAGGAGAGCTACCTCCAGGGCGGCCTGGTGGTTTACTATACTATAAAGCCCGCCATAGCCATGTCCGGAAATTTTCGCCGGCAGGAGGCCCTGAAAACCCTGCATGGCCGGGTCACGAACGTGAGGGAGAATGAGAGCGGAGCCTTTTACGTCACAGCAGAGTTCGACGAATAGGCCTGTACGTAAAAGACCGCTGCAGTACAGAGGGGTATCGCAGCGGTCATTATTTTGTTGGGTCAGAATTTTTGTTTCGTTCTAAGTGATTTTAAGCCGCCTTGCTCAGGCCATTTTGTTGACAGCCTTGGTCAGACGTGATACTTTTCTCGAAACGTTGTCTTTATGATAAACGCCCTTGGAACCGGCCTTCTCGAGAGTGGAGATAGCGCCCTTTAATGCCTCACCGGCTACGCTATTGTCCCCGGACTCGATAGCGGTCTGAAGCTTCTTGATAGAAGTCTTAACGCCGCTTCTGATAGCCTTGTTGCGTTCAGCTTTCTTCTCGCTTGTCTTAATACGCTTTTTAGCGGATTTAATATTAGCCACCGTCATACCTCCTTACTTATTTTATCCTTTATATGTGCTTTTTCCCGGGTTTGACACGGAAGGCTTAAGAGAGCTCTTTAAAGAGCTGTTTCACCTTACCCCGGGTTTATGCGCGTAGTTATTTTAAGCATATAAAATCGCCGTGTCAAGAGGTTTTCATTGTTTTTCGAAATAATTCTCGGTATAATCGTGGTAATTGATTACAAAAAGACAGGAGCGGCCCCGGGTGCTGCAGATCAGATAATACCGGGGATAGTACCCCTTTAACAGAGGAGAATATTAATGTCTATCAGTGAGGACCATATAAGAAATTTCAGCATAGTAGCCCATATCGACCACGGCAAGTCCACCCTTGCCGACAGGATAATAGAAAAGACGGGACTTTTGACGGAGCGGGAAATGCAGGACCAGGTCCTGGACAACATGGAGCTCGAGAGGGAGAGGGGCATTACCATAAAGAGTCAGGCCGTGAGGACCGTCTACCAGGCGAAGAACGGCGAGGAATACATCTTTAACTTAATCGACACCCCCGGCCATGTGGACTTTAATTACGAGGTCTCCCGGTCTCTGGCGGCCTGCGACGGGGCCATCCTGGTGGTAGATGCCTCCCAGGGGATAGAGGCCCAGACCTTGGCCAACGTCTATCTGGCCCTGGACCACGACCTCGAGGTCTTTCCTGTCATCAATAAAATAGACCTGCCCTCGGCCCGCCCCGATGAAGTGGCGACGGAGATAGAGGACATCATAGGCATAGAGGCGGCGGACGCCCCGAGGATATCAGCTAAGCAGGGCATAGGCATAGAGGATGTGCTCGAGGCCATTGTGGAAAAGATACCCGCGCCCGATGGGGATCCGAAGGCCCCGCTCAAGGCTCTGATCTTCGATGCGGTCTACGATTCCTATAAGGGAGTCATAGTCTTTATAAGGGTCATGGACGGAGTCGTAAGAAAAGGCACTCCGATAAAATTCATGGCTACTGGAGCCGCGGACGAGGTCATCGAGGTCGGCTACTTCGGAGCGGGGCAGTTCATCCCCTGCGACGAGCTCTCTGCCGGAATGGTGGGCTATATCACCGCCAGCATCAAGGAGCTCAAGCAGACCAGAGTCGGGGATACGGTCACCAATTCCGCCCAGCCCTGCGCGGAGGCCCTTCCGGGCTATAAAAAGGTAAATCCTATGGTCTACT
>JAFTEI010000140.1 GCA_017453965.1 Lachnospiraceae bacterium | reverse complement strand
TCAATATAATGTTCGGCTGCAACAATTTCTGTACCTACTGTATCGTGCCCTACGTGAGGGGGAGGGAGAGAAGCCGCGCTCCGAAGGAGATAATCCGGGAGATAGAGCGCTTGAGCGCCGACGGGGTAAAGGAGGTCATGCTCCTGGGGCAGAACGTCAACTCCTACGGGAAGGGCCTCGAGGGAGCCTGTGATTTTGCCGGGCTTTTAAGGGAGGTGGAAAAGGTAGACGGCATCGAGAGGATAAGGTTCATGACCTCGCACCCGAAGGACCTTTCGGAGGAGCTTATAGAGGTAATGGCTTCGTCGGGGAAGATCTGCCGCCATCTGCATCTGCCGCTGCAATCGGGGAGCTCCAGGCTCTTAAAGGAGATGAACCGCCACTACACCAAGGAGAGTTACCTTGAGCTGGTGGAGAGGATTCGCTCGGCCATGCCGGATATAGCCATAACCACGGACATAATCGTAGGCTTTCCCACGGAGGACGAGGCGGATATAGAGGACACGATAGACGTTATAAGGACTGCAAGGTTTGAAGGTGCCTTTACCTTTGAATATTCCAGGCGCACAGGGACGCCGGCCGCCCTCATGGAGGGACAGGTCCCCAAGGAGGTGGTACAGCCCCGGTTCGACCGCGTTTTAAAATGCGTTCAGGAGACAGCCGCTAAGCGGAGCGCCCGCTTTACAGGGCAGACACGGGAGGTGCTGGTGGAAAATGTCAATGACAGGGACCCTTCGATGGTCACCGGCAGGCTTTCACAGAATATAACAGTGCATTTTAAGGGGGACAGCTCCATGATAGGCAATATAGTTCCAGTGGAACTGCAGGAATGCAGGGGCTTTTACTACCTTGGAAAGAGGGCGGACTGAGGATGCCGGAGGATATAGATATAGAAGCCTTGTCTCCAATGATGCAGCACTATCTGCAGACAAAGGAGAAATATAAGGACACCATATTGTTTTACAGGCTTGGAGACTTCTACGAGATGTTTTTCGAGGACGCAAAGATTGTATCGAAGGAGCTGGAGCTCACCCTCACGGGGAAGAACTGCGGTCTCAAGGAGAGGGCTCCGATGTGCGGAGTGCCCTTTCACGCGGTGGACAACTATTTGAACCGCCTCGTCTCCAAGGGCTACAAGGTGGCGATCTGCGAGCAGCTCGAGGACCCTAAGTCGGCCAAGGGCATAGTGAAGCGGGATGTCATACGTATAGTGACTCCCGGAACGAATATCAACGCCACGGCCAATGCCGGGGATGAAAACTGCTTCATAGTCTGCGCCATGCAGGACGAAAGCCTCATAGGCCTCGCCGTGTCCGACGTCACCACTGGGGAATTCTATGTCTCGGAGCTCAAGGACGTGCGGGAGTTTATGGACTGCATAGCCAGGTACTCCCCGAAGGAGCTTATCTGCAACAAGGGCTTTGCCATAGGCGGGATCGACAGGGAAGCCTTGAAGAGCCGCTTCAACCTGACTCCCGACATACTCGAGGCCCATTATTTTGACCCGCACGAGTGCGAAAGGACTATAATGGGGCATTTTAAGGTAAAGAGCCTGAACGGCCTCGGGCTTCACGACCTGAGCGCCGGAAGCATAGCCGCGGGGGCCCTGTTTAAATATATTCAGGATACCCAGATGGCGGACCTTAAGAATATAACCCATATAACGCCCTTCCACATGGGAAAATACATGCTCCTGGATTCCTTTGCCCTAAGGAACCTCGAGCTGACGGAGACCTTAAGGGAGAAGCAGAAGCGGGGGAGCCTCTTATGGGTACTGGACCACACCAGGACAGCCATGGGCGCGCGAAAGCTAAAGAGCATGCTGGAGCAGCCCCTGATAGATGTCAATGAGATAGACAGGCGCCTTTCTGCGGTGGAGGAGCTTTGCGAAAATATCATGCTCCGGGACAGCATCCGTGAGAGTTTAAACGGGGTGTACGACCTGGAGAGGCTGATGTGCAGGATAAGCTTTGCCTCCGCCAATCCCAGGGACCTTGTGTCCCTAAAGGAATCCATAAGGAACATACCGGCCATAAAGTCGGCCTTAAGCGGAAATAAGGACGCTCTTTTGGCCTCCCTTGAGGCTCAGATGGATTCCTTAACTGATATTTTCGAGCTCATTGAAGCTGCCATAGTCGACGAGCCGCCCATCGTACAGAAGGCGGGCGGGATAATAAAGCCCGGCTTTTCCAAAGAGGCCGACGACTTAAGAGACGCCGGGATAAACGGCAAGAGGTGGCTGTCCGACCTGGAGGAAAAGGAGAGGGAGAGGACCGGGATCAAAAATTTAAAGATCAAATTCAGCAAGGTCTTCGGCTATGCCTTCGAGGTCACCAACTCCTTTTTGAATATGGTTCCCCCGGAATATGTGAGGAAGCAGACCCTTACGGGAGGGGAGCGCTTTATTACCGAGGAGCTGAACTCCCTGGCGGATACGATATTAAATTCCGAGGAGAAGCTGAACCAGCTCGAATACGCCCTCTTCGACGAGGTACGCGCCAGGATAGCCGCAAACGTGGAGAGGGTCCAGAATACGGCCGCGGCCCTGGCTATGCTGGATTTTATACAGTCCTTAAGCTATACCGCAGAGAAAAACAATTATGTGCGCCCGAGGATCAATGACAAGGGGATATTGAAGATAAAGGGCGGCAGACACCCCGTAGTCGAGAGGATGACCGGGGACGACGCCTTTGTAAAAAATGACCTGTACCTGGACGGACAGGACAGGATGCTCTCCCTCATAACCGGGCCCAATATGGCCGGAAAATCCACTTACATGAGGCAGAACGCCCTCATTACCCTGATGGCCTGCGTGGGCTCCTTCGTGCCCGCGGACGAGGCGGATATCTGTATAGTAGACAGGATCTTTACCCGTGTCGGGGCCTCGGACGACCTCTCGAGCGGCCAGTCCACCTTCATGGTGGAGATGACGGAGGTCGCCAATATTTTAAGGAATGCGACGAACAGGAGCCTTTTGATTCTGGATGAGATAGGCAGGGGAACCTCCACCTTTGACGGGCTCTCCATAGCCTGGGCCGTGATAGAGTATATCTGCGCCCACAACCGGGGCTCCAAGACCCTCTTTGCCACCCACTACCACGAGCTGACGGAGCTAGAGGGGAAGCTCAAGGGAATCCACAACTACTGCTTTGCGGTACGGGAGCGCGGAGACGACGTGATCTTTTTAAGAAAGGTCATAGAGGGCAGCGCAGATCGCTCCTACGGCATACACGTGGCAAGGCTGGCGGGAGTTCCCGACGAGGTGGTAAAACGGGCCGATGAGCTCTTGAGAGAACTTATCAATAACGATATTATAGAGGGGATAAAGGAGATTGCCGACAGGGAGACGGCCCCGGAAACTCCGGCAGGGAAGAGCGCCAGGGCTGAGGCGGACGTTCAGGAGGAGTTTTACCAGTATTCCATTTTCGATACGATGAAACAGACGGATATAGAGAGGGAGATCTTAGGGTTGGACCTTTCCCGCACCACGCCCATAGAGGCCTTGAACAAGCTCTATGAATTACAGGATAGACTAAATAACAATGCGTAATATTGCTTTACTGGACAAGAAGACCATAGACAAGATCGCCGCGGGAGAGGTGGTGGAGCGCCCCCTCTCGGTGGTCAAGGAGCTCGTCGAGAATTCCTGCGATGCCGGGGCCTCCCATATCTCGGTGGAGATAAAGGGCGGCGGCAGTGAGCTCATCCGTGTCACCGACGACGGTTCGGGTATCCCGGCAGGGGATATAAAGACGGCCTTTCTGTCCCATGCTACCTCTAAGCTCCACTCCATAGACGAGCTTATGAGCATTGAGAGCATGGGCTTCAGGGGAGAGGCCCTCTCGAGCATAGCGGCCGTCAGCCGGACGGAGATCATAACGAGGACGTCGGACAGCGTTACGGGAGTGCACTTTGCGACCGAGGGCGGGGAGGAACGGATTTTTGAGGAGGTGGGTGTGCCTGAGGGCACGACCCTCGTAGTCAGAAATCTCTTCTTCAACACCCCCGCGAGAAAGAAGTTTTTGCGCTCCAACAATACCGAGGGGGCCTATATCTCCTCCCTTATGGAGCAGCTCGCCCTGAGCCGCCCGGACATAGCCTTTAAATACACGGTCAACGGAAGACTTATCTTAAATACCCGGGGCAACGGGGACTTGAAAGAGGTGATATACAGGATATACGGGAAGGAATTTTGCGAAAATCTCCTGGAGGTAAGGGCTAAAAGTGGCGAATATGAGCTTGGCGGCTATATCGCAAAGCCGGTCGTAGCCAGAAAAAACAGGCAGATGGAGCACTATTTCGTCAATTCCCGCTACGTGGAGGACAAGGTCCTAAGCCGGGCCATAGAGGAGGGCTACAGCGGGTTTCTTATGCAGCACTGCTTTCCCTTCACGGTCTTAAAGCTGCTTTTGCCCCCCTCGGGAGTGGATGTAAACGTGCATCCGAGAAAGATGGAGGTCAGGTTCAACGACGAGGGGGAGGTCTTCGACTTCGTCTCCTCCGCCGTCAGGGAGACCCTGTCCGGGGCGGAGCTTATAAATGAGGTGAGGCTCGGAGGGGAGGAGCCCCGGGAAAAAGCCCCGGCGCCCAGGCCGGATACAGTTCCCGAGCCCTTTGAAAAAAGCAGGCTCGTTTCAGCGGAGCCAATAAGGGGCGGAGCCGGAGCCAAGGCGGAAACGGACGCGTCTTACCCGGAGAGCCCCGAAGGAGACGGGGCTAAGGCGGTTTCTTCTTATTCTGTGAGCCCCGAAGGAGACAGAGAGGAAGCCTATAAGGGTGTGGCGGAGCCGGAGAGCTACAGCCACACCGCTGTATTTGAGTCCGATACGACGAATGAGGAGCAGCTGGACCTCTTCGAAGAGAAGATCCTGACCCGCAGGGCGGCGGATGAATTCAGGATAGTGGGCCAAGTCTTCGGGACCTACTGGATAATAGAGTACAAAAGGGACATGCTCTTAATAGACCAGCATGCGGCCCATGAAAAGGTGAAGTACGAACGGCTCATGAAGGCCCTTAAGGAAAACAGCATCAATTCCCAGCGCACCGAGCCGCCGTTGGTCATCACCTTGAACGCCCGGCAGAGGCTTACGATGGACGAATATA
>JAFTEI010000139.1 GCA_017453965.1 Lachnospiraceae bacterium | reverse complement strand
GTACCGGAAATATCAAGATATTCAACAACACCGATTCTACGGTCATGAGCGAAAAGAACATGGTCGCGATCATGAATAAGACACAGCTTTTCGCCTACGGGGACGCGGCCTTCGAAATGTTCGAAAAGGCACCGGGCAACATAAAGATAAGCTACCCCTTATCCTACGGGGTCATAGCCCATATCAAGAATATGGAGCTCGTGTTAAAGCACTTCATCAACGATCTCACCAAGAATAAGAACAACGGAGCGGATTATTTTGTGGCTGTCCCCACAGACGTCACAGAGGTGGAGAAGCGTGCCTTCTACGACCTTATAAAGGACGCCAATATCAAGGCCAAGGGCATATGGATAGTGGAAAAGGCCATAGCCGACGGCCTCGGAATGAATATAGACGTAAAGACCAGCCAGGGAGTCATGATAGTGGACATAGGCTTCGAAACAACGGAGATCTCAATACTTTCCCTGGGGGGCATAGTCCTGTCCAAGCTCATAAAGGTGGGCGGCAGGAACTTTGACGATGTGATAAAGAATGTGATAAGGAGGGAATACAACCTCGTTATCGGAGAAAAGACGGCGGAGAAGGTGAAGATAAGCCTGTCCGAGCTGGTGGATAAAAATATGGACGCGGTGGTCTACGGCAGGGATATAGTTACGGGACTTCCGGTGGAGAGAAAGATCCCTACAGACCTCGTGGATCAGTCCCTCAATGAAAACGTAGACACTATCATAGACAATATAAAGGTTATTTTGGAACGTACACCCCCGGAGCTGGCCGCGGATATATACAGACACGGTATATTTCTTACCGGCGGTTCGGCTCATACCAAAAATCTGGATATGCGTATAGCAGCGGAATTAAATCTTAAGATAAATCTGGCAGAGGATTCGATGAACAGCGTAGTAAACGGTCTCGCGCGGATCATAAAGGATGACAATTTCAAATCCGTAGCCTATCGCATAGAGGGTATGTCCAAGTAATGTTCTGATCAACATAGAACAAGGTATACTATGGCGCGAGTTAAGCTTAAGCGTAAAAAATTCGAGTTACCGAGCCGGTACATTCTGGCTATAATCACATTTTTCTGCATTGCGATGATGCTTCTTACCTTTTTCACCGATGCGGTCAGCGCACCTCTTTCGGGAATAGCGGCCTATACCGTTGTACCCTTTGAAAGGGGCTTTGACAGCATAGGTGAAAAATTCACTTCCCGGATGAACGATTTTAAAAATCTGAAGGAGGTCCTCGACAGGAACGAGGCTCTACAGAACAGGGTAAACGAGCTGAGCCAGCTGAACAGCCAGCTCACCAGGGACAGGTACGAGCTGGAGGAGTTAAGGGACTTTTACGGGCTTGCGGATCAGCTTTCCGACTACGATACTGTCGGGGCAAGGGTGATAGGCAAGGACCCGGGAAACTGGTTCTCGGTATTCCTGATAGACAAGGGGAGCCGGGACGGCCTTGCGGTGGATATGAACGTCATCACGGGAAGCGGTCTGGTGGGGATAATCACGGAGGTGGGGCCCACCTGGGCCTCGGTGCGCTCTATCATCGACGATTCGAGCAACGTTTCGGCTATGGTCTTAAATACCCAGGATTCGGTCATGGTAAGCGGAGATTTAAAGCTGATCTCCGAAGGGGATATACGCTTTGAGCATCTGCTGGACGAGGACGAACGGGTCGTAGTCGGAGACCAGATAGTGACCTCGAATATATCGGACAAGTTTCTTCCCGGTATCAACATAGGGTATATAAGCTCCATAGACAAGGACCCCAATAACCTTACAAAATCCGGAACGCTCACTCCCGGAGTGGACTTTAAGCATATAGGTACCGTGCTGGTCATAAAGGAGCTTAAGGCGGGGAAAAAGGATTGATAAGAAAAAGCATAGAATTTCTACTGGTGTTTTTCTGCTTTATCCTGCAGTGCACCTTTTTTCATTTTATATCTCTGGGCGGCATAGCTCCGAATCTGCTTATAATACTGACCTCGGCCTTCGGCTTCATGAAGGGCAGGACCGAGGGCATGTTTGTGGGTTTTTTTTCGGGGCTTATGATGGACGTCCTCTTCGGCAACGGGATAATCGGGCTCTATACGCTGATCTATACGTATATAGGCTTTTTTAACGGCATGTTCAACCGTCTGTTCTTCCCGGACGACGTCCGCCTTCCCATAATACTTATCACCTTCAGCGACCTGGTATATTGCTTCATAGTCTATGTGCTGACCTTCCTGCTGCGCTCGCGCTTTGATTTCAGCTATTACCTGCTTCACGTCATCATACCGGAGACCGTTTATACGATATTTATCACTATTTTATTTTACAGACTGCTTTTGAAGCTCGAGACCTCGCTGGAAAAATTCGGGATGGAATAGGATATGTTCGCAAATCTCAGGGATAAGTTCATAGCGCTTATAACGTCGAGGCTCTTCATGCTCACGGTGGTACTGGCAGGGCTTTTCTTTCTTCTTGCCCACCGCCTTTTTGTGCTGCAGATCGTGGACGGGGAATCCTATTTCAATAACTTCAATCTGAGGATAAAGAGGGAGAAGACCATAAAGAGCACGAGGGGCAGTATCTACGACAGGAACGGGGTCGTTCTGGCCTCGGACAAGCTGGCCTATTCTGTCACGATACAGGACAATTACGATTCTACGTCCACCAAGAATAAGGAGCTCAACGATACGATATATTCCGTGATCAATATAGTAGAGGGCAACGGCGACAAGCTCAATTCCGGCTTCGACATAATCGTGAACGAAAGAGGCGAGTATCAGTTTACCCTAAGCGGGAGGGCGCAGCTGAGATTCCTTGCGGATATCTTCGGCCATACGAATGTGGACGACCTCCTAATACGAGAGCAGACATCCACGGCGGAGGATATAATCGCCTATCTCTGCTCTTCGGAGCGCTTCGGCATAGGCAGATATGAGGAAAAGGCGGACGGCTCCTACGACTTTTATCCCGAGGAGGGCTATACGAAGCAGGAGATATTGAAGATAGTCACCATACGCTACGAGATGAGCCTCAACAGCTTCCAGAAATATCTTTCCACTACGATCGCCTATAACGTGGGGGAGGAGACGGTGGCTGAGGTCATGGAGAACACGAATTCCCTGCAGGGCGTCGATATCGAGGAGGACACCATCAGGGAATATATAGACGATCCGAGCATGTCCCATATCCTGGGATACACGGGCAAGATCTCCGTGGAGGAGCTCGCGGAGCTCAACTCCGCAAGGGCGGGGGCTTCGGATGCGTACAATTACGAGATGAACGACATGGTGGGAAAATCGGGCATCGAGCAGGTGGAGGAGAGGAAGCTCCAGGGAAAAAAGGGTATGCAGACTATTTTCGTGGACAACCTCGGAAGGGTGACCGAGACCGGAGACAGGGTAAATCCCGTCGCTGGGAGCAACCTCTATCTCACCATAGATTCCAAGCTGCAGAATGTGGTCTATCATATCCTGGAGCAGAAGATCGCCGGAGTGGTGATCTCCAAGATACAGGATATCAAGGACTACGATCCGAACGAGGAGGCCAGCGCCTCGAATATCATAATTCCGATGGACAGCGTATATTTTGCCCTCTTTGACAACGGCTTCATCAACATTCCGCATATTTCTTCAGAGCATGCGGGCACCTATGAGAAGCAGGTCTATGAGGTGTTTTCACGTGAGCTGGACAGGGCCATCTCCCTTTTGGGAGACGAGCTGATCGAGAAGAGGACTGTCTATAACGATCTGGACGAGGAGCTCAGGGACTACGAATACTATGTAGTATCCATGCTTCAAAATTCCACGCCCCAGGTCTTCCTGACGGACGAGGTGGATATGGGAGACGCCCAGTATCAGAAGTGGAGGAACGGAGAGCTATCACTTTCGGCCTATCTGAGACTGGCCATAACCAATAACTGGATAGACATTACCCGCATAGGTTCGGATGAGAGCTATATGGATTCCGAGGAGATCTATGCCGCCCTCGTGGATCATATCGAGTCCGAGCTCAAGAAGGATACGGCCTTCGCCAAGATCCTCTATAAGTACATGATAAAGAGGGACGCCATCACGGGCTTTCAGATCTGCCATATCATCTATGAGCAGGAGAGGCTTGTGGACAAGAACAATGAGCTGTGGCAGCTGGATTCCGGCCAGATATCTGCCTATGACTTCATGATGAACCGTCTGAGAAACCTGGATATAACGCCGGCAAACCTGGCTCTGGACCCCTGCTCGGGCTCCTGCGTCGTGACCGATGTACGGACCGGGGAGGTCCTGGCTTGCGTGTCCTACCCGAGCTACGACAACAACCGGCTGGCAAATACCATAGACGCAGCCTACTATAATTCCCTTACAAACGATAAGTCCCTGCCGCTTTACGACTACTCCACTCAGCAGAAGACGGCGCCGGGGTCTACCTTCAAGCCCCTGACCACTACGGCATCCCTGGAGGAGGGGGTCGTAACGACCGGTGAGCATATAGACTGCGAGGGAATCTATGAGCAGGTGGACCCTTCGCCGAAATGCTGGATCTACCCCGGAAAGCACGGCAGCCTTGACGTGGTGGGGGCGATACAGAATTCCTGCAACTTCTTTTTCTATGAGATGGGCTACAGGCTCTCCATGCAAAACGGGATGTATAACTCCGATATAGGAGTAAGGAGGCTCGCAAAATATGCGGAGCTCTACGGCCTTTCCGATAAATCGGGGATAGAGATAACCGAATCGGAGCCCCAGGTCTCGGACCAGGACTCTGTCCGTTCCGCCATCGGCCAGGCCAATCACGCTTATACGACGGTCCAGCTGGCGCGATACGTAAATGCTGTGGCCAACGCCGGGGTCTGCTACAACCTGAGCCTCCTGGACAAGCTGGTGGATTCCGACAACAGAGTCTTGGAGGACTATTCTCCGACGGTGAGAAATAATATGAATATCAGCTCTTCGACCTGGAACGCCGTTCATAACGGTATGAGGGAGGCCGTGGCCCACTACGATGCCTTTGAGGACTTCCCCTTAGTCTCCGCGGGAAAGACAGGAACCGCCCAGCAGGTCTCCAACAGACCGAACCACGCGCTCTTCGTGGGCTATGCTCCGTATAACGAGCCGGAGATAGCGGTGGCCACCCGTATAGCATATGGCTACACCTCCTCCAACGCGGCGGAGGTCACCAGAGAGGTGTATAAATATTATTTCGGTCTCGAGGCTGAGGACAAGATCGTAACGAACAGAGCCGTCCTTCCGGACTCGCAGGCGATAAGCGACTAAAGAAAACTGACAGTATAAACATACAAACATACCGCATTCGTGCCGGAAAAGGCGGCAGAAAGGAAATATATGCCTAAAAAATACCATATTAAATACTTCGATTTCTTTCTTGTGGTATTTGCCACCGCACTGGCCGTTTACGGCATCTTCATAATCGGCTCGGCCCGTGCCTCAGTCCAGAGCAGGCAGATGTACGGACTTATAGCGGGACTGGTGCTCATGCTGATACTTTCCTTCGTGGATTATGCCTATATACTTAACCTTTACTGGGTGTATTACGCGATGATGATAGTGCTGCTGCTGGCGGTGCGCCTCTTCGGACGTTCGATAAATAACGCGAGGCGCTGGGTGACGATAGCCGGAGTGCAGTTCCAGCCCTCAGAATTCGTTAAATTTTTGTTGAT
>JAFTEI010000138.1 GCA_017453965.1 Lachnospiraceae bacterium | reverse complement strand
GGGGGAGAGCTGATCGAGCCTCGCCCTGTCCACAAAATCTATCCTTACAGAGTGCTTCTTCGCCTCCCTCTTTATCGTCTGCATGGTCCCGTCCCGGGCTCCGTCCAGTAAAAAGAGGCGGTCGATGCTCTTCCCCGCGCGAAAGGCCTCGATTATCTCGTTTTTTCCCTCTATGGTAAATTCATTATCTCTCATTAAGAAATATATCCTTTCATGTCACGCCGGATTGCTTATATCATATGCCCTTTCCATTATCTCCCTCAGCCTCTCCTGCCTCTCCATAAGGTAGAGCCACCCCAGAAGCGCCTCAAAGCCCGTGGCCTTGTGGTACTCGGAGGGCGTGGCATTCTTCGCCATGGTGGCGGTATTGGCATTCTTCCCCCTGCGGTAGATGTCCTCCTCCTCTTCGGTCAAAAAGCCTTCCTCAAGGAGCCTTGCTACGGCTTCGGACTGGGCCCTGGCGCTTACGTATTTCGCCGTCCTCTGGTGCAGCTTTTTCGCCTGACAGTTGGCCTTTTTCACTACCTTATCCCTTATAAAGAGGGAATACACCGCGTCGCCGATAAAGGCAAGGGTTATCGGGGAATAGGTCCTTATTACGCTCTCTTCCATTTTACCCCGGCTCTCGTATCTTCCAGTATTATCCCGGCCTCCTTAAGCTGGTCGCGGATCTCGTCGGCCATTTTAAAGTTTTTGCTCTTTCTGGCCTCGTTCCTCTCCTCGATCAGCTTTTCGATCTCCTCGTCCAAAAGCTCAGAGCCGGCCTCGGCTTCCAGTCCCAGAATGTCCATGAGCCTTACGATTATTTCCTTTATCCCGGACAGGTATTTTTTCGAGCTGTGCTCATTGGCCGTGGTATTGGCGTGGCGCACCAGCTCAAAGACCGTGCTTATCGCATCCGCCGTATTCAAATCGTCGTCCATGACCTCGTTGAACTTATTTACGAAGTCCTCCGCCGTCTTAAGCCCCTGCGTCTCTTCCGGGCTCAAGTCCTTATCCTCGGCATTTCCGATCAGGAAGCTTAAGTTCTCCACCGCTGTCTTTATCCGCTTTAAGCCCTGCGCGGCAGACTCCATGAGCTCCGCCGAGAAATTGAGCGGCGAGCGGTAGTGGGCCGAGAGCATGAAAAATCTTAAGACCTCCAGGTCGTATTTTTCCGAGATGTCCCTTACTGTGAAGAAATTCCCGAGGGACTTGCTCATCTTTACGTTGTCTATATTTAAAAAGCCGTTATGCATCCAGTAATGGGCGAAAGGCACTCCGTTGGCCGCCTCCGACTGGGCTATCTCGTTTTCATGGTGGGGGAAGATAAGGTCCTCGCCCCCGGCATGGATGTCGATAGTGGGGCCGAGATACTTCTTCGCCATGACCGAGCACTCTATATGCCAGCCCGGCCTCCCCTCGCACCAGGGCGACTCCCAGTAGGGCTCTCCCTCCTTCTTCGGCTTCCACAGCACAAAGTCCTGGGCGTCCTCCTTACCGTCTCCCCCGGCGACCTTGAGCTCCCGGCCAAAGGCGGAATCGAGGTCGTCCATATTCTTATGTGAAAGCTTTCCGTAATCCCGGAATTTCTTCGTCCTGAAGTAAACCGTTCCGTCGGGAGCGGCGTAGGCAAAGCCCTTCTCTATTAAGGTCGAGATCATCTCTATCATTCCGTCGATCTCTTCCGTAGCCTTGGGGTGGGTCGTCGCCTCCATGACGTTCAAGCCCTGCATATCCTTTTTGCATTCCTTTATGTAGCGCTCAGAGATCTCCTTCGAATCGACTCCTTCCTCATTGGCCGCCTTTATTATCTTGTCGTCCACATCGGTAAAATTCGACACGTAATTTACATCGTAGCCGCGGCTCGTCATGTATCTCCTGAAGGTGTCGAAGATTATCATGGGTCTCGCGTTTCCGATATGGATAAGGTTATAGACCGTAGGTCCGCAGACATACATCGAAACCTTGCCCTCTTCTATGGGCTTGAATTCTTCCTTTATTCCCGACAATGTGTTAAATATCTTCATATGCTCAGCTGCCCTCCTGTCTGTTCTGTCTGCATCTTTCCAGTTCCCTTTTGAGCTCCCTGACCTCCAGCTCGAGCTCTATGACGTGATTCGTGATCTCCGTATCCGTGTGCTTTAGGTTGTTTATATCGTCTCTTACGGGATCGGGCAGGTCGGTCTGGTTCAGGTCGTCGCAGGGAAGTCCCGCGTTGTCCGTCCGCTTTACGATGCGCCCAGGTACTCCGACTACCGTGCAGTTGGGAGGCACCGGCTTTAAGACCACCGAGCCCGCACCTATCTTGGAATTGGCTCCGATCGTAAAGCTTCCCAGTACCTTGGCTCCCGTGGAGATCATTACGTTGTCCTCGATGGTGGGGTGGCGCTTTCCCTGCTCCTTCCCCGTTCCTCCGAGGGTCACTCCCTGATAGAGGGTCACATTGTTTCCTATTACCGTGGTCTCCCCGATTATGACTCCCGAACCGTGGTCGATAAATAAGCCCTCTCCGATACGCGCCCCGGGATGGATTTCTATCCCCGTCCGCCTTACGGCGTGCTGGGAAATGGCGCGCGCCAAAAAGAAGTGCTTTTTTTCATAGAGCCTGTGGGCTATCCTGTACCAGAACACGGCCCAGAAGCTGGAGTAAAGAAGCACCTCACTGTCTGAATGTATGGCGGGGTCCCGGTCACGTATGACCTTCACCTCTTCTTTAAAATATTTCCAAAATCCCATCTATATAAATTGGATTTTCTCCCCATTAATTTCTGACTTACAACTCATAGCTGCTCCGTTATTTCTATTTTTTTACCGGACAGCCCTGGCAATTATCGCACGCTCCCGGCATCGCATTAAAGCTGTACTCCGCCGGAGAGCTTAGGGAGCAGATGGCCTGGGCGCTTATTCCGAGTCCCTCTCCCGTAAAGCCCAGATGCTCCTCCGTTGTAGCCTTGACGTTTATCTGGTTTAAATCGATCTCAAGCGCCCCGGCGATATTTTTTTCCATTTCGTCTATAAAGGGGCGGAGCTTCGGCGCCTGCGCTATTATCGTTGCATCTATATTTACCACAAAAAGCATCTGTCCCGCAACCAGGTCCCGGACCCTCTTTAAGAGCTCTATCGAGGATATTCCCCTGTATGCCTCGTCGGTATCGGGAAAATGCCTGCCTATGTCTCCAAGGGCCGCCGCCCCCAGGAGGGCGTCCATTATGGCGTGGAGGAGCACGTCCGCGTCCGAATGGCCGTCCAGGCCCCTTTCATAGGGGATGTCCACCCCGCCTAAGATAAGCTTTCTTCCCTCCACCAGGCGGTGTACGTCATAGCCTGTTCCTACTCTCATGGGCCTTCCTCCGTTTCGTCAGCCTGCGCCCCTTCCTCTGCGGTCTCTGCGCTGTCCTTTTCTGCTGCTCCATCGAGATACGAAGTATCTATTTCCTTCTTGACCGTCAAGATACGTGTCAGCGCATCCTCGAGCCTCTCATTGGAGATCTCCCCGCTCTCGTAAGCCTCAAGCACTGCCTTAAAGGCGGCGTCATAGTCCGCGGGCATTAAGAGCAGGTCGCAGCCGGCCTTGAAAGCCGCCACCGCCGCCTCCCCCGGTTCATACCTGTCCGCTATGGCCGCGGCGTTTAAGGCATCCGCTATCACCACTCCCTTAAAGCCCAGCTCGCCCTTTAAGTAGTCCGTTACTATTGCCTCCGACATACTGGCAGGAACAGGGTTCTCGTCCAGTCCCGGATACAAGGCGCTGGAGATCATTATCATATTGAGGCCGTTCTCTATACCCCTCTCAAAGGGCTTGGCGTCTATAGACTTAAGCTCCTCCGATATGGCATTTATGGAGACGCTGGCAAAATCGGTATTTTCCCCAGCGCGGCCGAAGCCCGGAAAATGCTTGTAGCAGGAAATTACCCCGGCGTCCTTAAGTCCGGAGGCAAAATTTACCGCCATATCGGTAACGTATTCCTCCTCGCTTCCGAAGGAACGCTCCGCCATGATCGAATTGTCGGAAAGGGCAATGTCCGCCACCGGTGCGAGGTCCACATTAAAGCCGTATTTTTTCAGATATTTTCCTATATTATTCGCTACGTTATAAAGCCCCTCAGGGCTCAGTTCCTTTGTGACCATCCTCGCGTCCGCCTCGGGGAGGTCGTCCTTAAAGGCCTCGTTCAAGGCTACGCGATTGACCGCTCCGCCCTCCTCGTCCACCGCCAGGAAGAGGGGAAGACCGTTGGCCGACAGCGCGTAGGTCTGGGTATTGTAGAGCATCTGTGTAAGCTGCTGCGGCTCAACTATGTTATTCGCCAGATATATTATCCCGCCTACGGTGTTTTCGCTCAAGGCAGCCCT
>JAFTEI010000137.1 GCA_017453965.1 Lachnospiraceae bacterium | reverse complement strand
CAACATTGGCTATCAGGGCAGGCTACAACAGCGCGGATCATTTCAATTCAGTAAATCCGCCCATATATCAGACGGCATCCTTTGACCTGCACGACATCGACAGGACCCGCAGGCTCTGGACGGGAGCCGAGGGCGGTGGGATCTACTCCAGAGTCGGAAATCCCACCGGAGGTATCCTGGAGGAGCGTATCGCCCAGCTCGAGGGAGGCAAGGCGGCGGTGGCCCTGTCCTCCGGAATGGCAGCTCAGGTCTATACTCTCCTGCTCCTGGGACAGGGCGGTGGAAACATTGTTTCGGCCTCATCTCTTTACGGGGCAGCAATGCTGGCTATGATCAAGTTTCTCCCCCAGTATGGCATTACCGCAAAATTCGTGGAAAAGCGCGACGATCCGGCGGAATACGAGAAGCTCATAGACGAGAACACCAAGGCCGTGTACTTGGAATCCATCAGCAACCCCAACATTGAGCTCTACGACATAGACGCCATAGCTGAGGCGGCGCACAGGCACGGAGTTCCGGTCATCGTGGACAACACAGTGGCAACCCCCTATCTCTACCGCCCCTTCGAGCACGGAGCCGATATAGTTATCTACTCCGCCACCAAGGAGTTGAACGGACACGGCAATACCATAGCGGGCCTCGTAGTGGAAAAAGGGGATTTCCCCTACGACGAAAAGCGCTTTCCCCAGTTCTATGAGAAAGAGTGGAAAATGCGCGACCTTCAGGACAACAGGCGCTCTCCCGTGGAGTTCATGCCCGGCACTCCGGTCATAGCCTCCCTGAAGATCTTCTTTACCGAATTCCTCGGCGGGGCTCTGGGCTCCTTCGAGTCCTATATGGTCCTGCAGGGCCTCTCCACCCTCACGGTAAGGCTCGATAAAAAGCTGCAGACCGTGAAAAAGATAGTGGAATTCCTGGAGGACCGCCCCGAGGTTGAATTTGTGCGCCACCCCTACGCAAAGGGGAGCAAATATAAGGCCCTCTCCGACAGGGATTTCCCCAGGGGACCCGGCGCCCTGCTGTCCTTCGGCTTTAAGGGCAGCCGCGAGCAGGAGGGCAAATTCATAAGCTCCCTTAAGAATTTCTCCTACCACGTAAATATAGGCGATGTGCGCTCCCTCATAACCAATCCGCCGGAGAATACCCACTGCGAGCTGACCCATGAATATCATGTGCTGGCCGATATACCCGCCAACCTTATCCGGCTGTCCATAGGTCTGGAAGACCCCGAGGACCTTATCGCCGACCTGGACCAGGCCTTCAAGGCGGCTTTTAAATAAAGAAAAGAGGAAAATACCATGGCATATATTTCACAGTTAAAATACGAAGACGCTCTCCCGTCCACACAAAAAGTCATAGATGAATGGGTGGCAAAACACGGCCCCCTTACCAACATGAAGGAGACCCTCATACATTCGGTGCCCGCCTTCCACGCCCTGATGGAGTGGTTTCCCCTCGAGGAGACTATCGAAGCCTTTCTCGGGGAGCGTGCGGTCAACTTCTTCTGCTACGCGATCTCCACCACAAATGACTGTCTGCTCTGCAGCGTCTTTTTCAAAAAGATCCTCGACGAAGCGGGAATTGACTTCGAACACTTCGATTTTACCGAGGAGGAAAAGGTGCTCATAGACTATGGCCGCGCCATCGTAAAGGACGCAAACAACGTGGGCGAAGAAATCTTTTCGAGGCTTAAGAGCTTTTGGAACGAGGAACAGATAGTGGCAATAACGGCCTTTGCCACGATAATGATAGCGACGAACCTTATAAACAAGACTCTTCAAATAGAGCTGGACGAAGAGCTCATTCCCTATACCAAACGGAAGTGAGCGGGGTAGCTATGAGCCATCAGTCAGATATTACCGGGGATAAAACCCCATTTAATAGAGAAAAGGAGGAAAACGTAATGGCAAGAGAATTTGAAGGAAAGACCATATATATAACAGGGGCGGCTAAGGGGCAGGGACGCGCCGTGGCCCTCGCCCTCGCCGAAGAGGGGGCCAATATCATCGCCTTCGACCTCGGTGAAAAGATACCCTATCCCGCCTATAACCGCTCCTCGAACGAGGACCTGGAAAAGCTTAAGGAAGACGTGGAGAGCAGGGGGGCAAAAATAGTCATCTATGCCGGGGACGTAAGGAGGACTGAGGATGTCAGGGAAGCCGTAGACCGGGGAATAAAGGAATTCGGCTCCATAGACATACTCTTCAGCAATGCGGGAATCGCGGCCTACGGAAATTCCTGGGAGCTCACGGAAGAACAGTGGGACACCTTTATGGAAGTCAACCTTAAAGGTGGGTGGCTCACCTCGAAATATGTTATTCCACATATGATAGAGAAAAAGAAGGGAGTAATAATCTACAATTCCTCGGTCGCGGGGCTAAGAGGCTTCAACCGCATGAGCCATTACAGCGCCTCGAAGCACGGTCTCGTGGGGCTCACCAAGTCCCAGGCCATTGAGCTCGCGCCCTACAATATCCGCGTGATCTCCCTCCATCCGACAGGGGTAAATACCCCCATGAACGACGGTCTGGCCGAAATGGAGGGCAGCACTCCGATAGAGATAGCGGAGCGCAGCGCAGGCAACCTGTTGAGGACGCCCTGGCTTGAGACAGAGGACATAGTCGAAGCCGTTAAATACATAGCCAGCGACAGAGCCCGCTTCATGACCGGCAGTCAGTTCGTTTTGGACGCAGGCCTCCTTACCGGCTGAAGCTAAAAAGGGGGCTGTCGCATTAGTACAAAATATAAAAATTTAGCCAGCAGTTCTTGGTGAATAGTACCTGCGATTAGGCTTGGGCGAGCACCTGTTTGAGCGCAGTTTCGAAGACCGAAGGTCGCGCGAAACAAGCGAGTTGCGCAGAACAAGCCGTGTTTATGAGCAGGTGCTATGAGCCTAGAACTGGCTGAGCCTTTTATATTTTGTACTAATGCGACAGCCCCTGTATATCGATGTTCCTATCCGCGACAGCCCCTTAACTTTTGCCCTTCTCATCGGCAAAGACGTTGATCTCCTTCACCGAAGCCTCGTAATCCTCTTTAAACTGCTTCATCAGCTTATCGATGTCCTCCATGACCCTCGAATCCTCCCGGCCGGGTCTGTAGGCATCGGTCACGACACTGGCATTCTCATAGAGCCTCGTGAGCGCAAGATTGGCGCAGACCCCCTTGGCCGCATGGGCAGCCTCGAACATTCCCTCCTCATTGCCGGACTCCCAGGTCTCAATGAGCTTCTGGCAGGAATGGTCGTCCAAAAACCTGACTATAAATTTTGCAACCAGCTCATCCATCGGCAAGCGCCTGAGAGCTGCATCGTAATCCGCTCCTATTTTGTCATATAACTCTCTGGCCGTCATCTTCTGTCCTCCTTTATCAGCTCCATTTCAGAGATAAGCTCATAGCCCTTTTCAGCCTCCTGCCAATTTGTAACGACCCTGTCTATTACCATCTTACTGTCCACAAGATTGGCCTCCAGCAGCAAAACCATCACCTGGTTTTTCCCTCTTAAGGTGACCACGTCGCTGGCTCTTAAGGAGGAGCAGGCGGTGTCGTAAAACCGCTGCGTGGCGTAGATCAGATCCTTGTCTATCTCCTCCTTATCCTTGGACTTAAGGGTGAAGATTATCAGTCTGTTTTCCTTGTGATAATTGGATTCCACCCGCATGAGGAAACGGTAAATAAGCTTAAACTGATCGTAAGGCAGGGCAAAGGCGCCTTTCTCGCGGCTCCTCTCCGCAAGGATAGCCATCTCGCTCTGGATACCCGTGGTGACCGTGACCGTATCGTGCCCCACCCTGGAGGAATCGTGATAGAAGGAATATCCGTGCTTTCCGTTCTGTTTTACCTTATAGAGAGCCTTATCAGCCTTTTTAAATATCGTGATAAAATCCGTACCCTCATCCGGAACATAGACCGCCCCAACAGAGGCCCCGAGGGGTATTCTCATATCGTCGCCCATGTACTCCAGCGCCGACTTCAAAAGCTCATCGTTTATATATTTTACCTTTTCGGCTATGACCTCTTCACTTTTAACGTGCTGGCAGAAGGCGATGAACTCGTCTCCGCCTATCCTTCCGGCTATATCCGCGGCCCTTATGGCCGAGCGGATTATCTCCGCAAAGCGGATCAGCACCTTATCGCCCATGTTGTGACCGTAGATATCGTTGACCAGCTTGAAGCTGTCCAGGTCTATCATCATCAGGACGCCGGGCGTACCCTTTATGATCTCTCCGATCTCCTCCTGGGAAGAGGCCTTGTTTAAAAGCCCCGTCATCGGATCTGTCTCGGCGGCCTTCCTCAGGCCCCTTATCTGCTCGACGCTCTGGAGGATGTTGGCTACCCTCCTCAGAAGAACATCGGCCCTGAAGGGCTTTCTGATAAAGTCCACTGCCCCGTTCTCAAAGCCCTTGCTCTCGGTCTCGTCAGAGCTGTCGGCTGTCATGAACATGATCGGAATATTTTCCGCAAACTCCTCATGCAGGGCACTCTGCAGCTCAAAGCCCGACATCTCCGGCATATGAAGGTCCGTCAGCACCATATCCGGTCGTTCTTTTCTATACAATTCTATCGCCTCTGAACCCGAGGACGCGCAGACGGTCTGATACTGGGATGCCAGTATATGGCTTGTCATCTTCAGGGTTATCATCTGATCGTCCACGATAAGAATTTTCTTCATAATTAAATCTAAAAAATGTCCTTTCCTTATTGACGTCTTTGGGACGTGCTCTACAACATTGCCGCAAGGGCATCTCTCTTTTCGCAGATAGTCTTAAACAGCCCTTCGTAATCCGCTTCCTCTTTGGAGCGAAGGAGCTCCGTCATCTCGCTCACGGGCTCATAGATGGGAGTCAGCGCAAGGTTCCCGAGGACACCCTTGAGAGCATGCGCCGCCTCGAAGGCCGCCTCCAGATCGTGCTCCCTGATGGCCTTCTCCAGACCGTCATACACGGACCTGTCCAACGCAGAGGGTATGAGCCCCAGGTAGAAGCCTTCGTCGTTAAGGCATCTTTCCAGCCCTTCCTTTGTATTTACACCGAAACCCTCAAGCTGCTCTATAGTCAACATCGTCTCCCCCTGATAGCATTGTGGCAGGTAACTGTTCAGGAACTATTGGCTCCGGCCAGTTACCATACTACTTCTATCTTATCCCATATCATACCTACATTTCAAGCCTTACTTTATCTTAATTTCAACCTTTATAT
>JAFTEI010000136.1 GCA_017453965.1 Lachnospiraceae bacterium | reverse complement strand
GAAGATCATGGAGGTACGGCGTATTTTGCATAATCTTCAGGAAAGGGATAAATACGTATAGACGTATACAGCAAGCTGGAAAATAATACGTGATGCGAAGGAAGAAGGGCGTGACGAGGAACGTGTAAATACGGAAAGAGAGCGGAAACGCGCCGATGATGCGGAGGCACGGGTAAAGGAGCTCGAGGCGGAGCTGGCGGCGATGGGGCGTAAAAATTGATATCTTTGCCAAGGCTATAGCCAATGGCAAAGCAGGTAAGGCATAAAGCCACTACTGATATAGTCTTCATAGAGATACGTTCGAGCTCTCACAGAATGCTGCTTGAGCAGGCGGCGGGGAGGTTAAGACTGACTCTTTATTCCCTGAATATAAGCCATTACACGAGATTGTTGCAGGCTTGTAAGTTCTCTGAACTCTATAAGCAATTCATATCCAGGCGTTCCTTCGCTAACGACCACGTAGTTTACCTCATGAGTCAAGGAGTGCTTTGAATCGTCCTGCAGCAGTTCATAGGGAGAGACCTCAAGAACATCACAGATAGAAAGGATACGATCAATAGAGGGGTTAAGCTTTTTCCTTCGCCACTCACTTACTGTACTCTGCGGAATTCCTGTCCGTTTGCAAAACTCAGTTTGAGTTAATCCGCGGGCCTCCATCAGTTTATAAATTCGATCACTTACATACATAGACAATGATTTCTCCTTCTTAACATACCGGGAAATGAATATATTTAATATAGTAACAATCGTAACCTATATGCATCAGAAAATCAAATCTTACCCCCAATATTTGAATTAAAAATCAGTAATTCGTCATTTTTTATTGACAGGTAAGTATGTGAATTCTATAATATCGTTAAAACGAATCGAAACCGATATGTTGATAAACATCAGAAGAAAATCCACAGGCTTCTGACTGCATATATATTATAGGGAACCAAACAATGCAAAATATCCGTAAGTTGAATATCTTGATGACATATCCGGTATCCTGGACTGTATCTATGGTCTTTAGGGATTATATTCAAAACTTTTTTGATGCAGTTGAACCTGAAAAATTCGGAGAGCAGTTTTTTTATGAATATAATAAATCTACAAGTACTTTGACAATGAAGACATATACGACTTTTGACAAAGAGTGGCTTTATTATGTTGGGGCTTCAACAAAAGAGAGCATTCAGGATGCTATGCCGGCAAATTTGGTGAAGGGTTCAAAATAGCGTCTCTTGTGGCATACAGGGATATGAAGTTTTCTATTCAAATGGAATCAAAGGATTGGACTTTATCAGTCACAGAAAGTGATACATATATTGATAAGACAAAAGTCCGCTGCATGGCATACAATGTTGAAGAGAGAGCGTTTGAAAACAATTCCATATTGACCCTTAAAGGTGTTGATCCAAAGCAATTTAAAGATTTCAAGAAGACACTTGCGGATTTTTATTACATAGGGAATCCAAGACTTGGAGAGGCGCTATCCGTTGGGAGATATCATGCAGTTTATAAAGTGTCTGAGACTGTTTCGAAGAAAAATTCAGGATATCTTTACGCTAATTATCAGCTTCGAAAAAATATCAGCCTTCCGCTAGTGATATGTAATAACCGGTTTCAAATCGATGATGACGATGACAGAGAAAGAGAATTTTTGACCAATACCGACACCGTAAGATGCATTTTAGAAACCTTTGGCAATTTGGACTGTGATCAGGCATTCTCTGTTCTGCTTTGTCTTAAAGATTTCTGGAATGGGCGTGCAAAAAATCATTCAAATATTTCACCAGCCCCTTTCATAGAAGAGCTGGTTCATATTGTAAAAAATAAATATTCGAAAACATTTCAGGATCAATTTAAAGAGTATTATGTTGCTGATTTCTTTCCCTACATTTCACCCCATAGGAAACATATGGCTTAGGTATGGTTTCGTGCCTCAAACCATTGTAAGAAAAAAAGGATTTTGAATATATTTACTCTGCTTGGGATAACCGATATTGAAGATCTTTGTGAAGAGAACGATGGGTTTACAGCTTTAAAATTGCCGGAGCCTGAAGAAGCTAAACGTATTTCCATCCTGTCAGAAGCTGCCGGTTTATATTTCTCCGACCTATACCAATATCAAAAGTTGCCGGAATGCTTGATAATATGCAATGAGTCAGCACCTGTACAAGGTCTTGCACATTTACAAAAGGATGTCTTTCATTCTCAAAACAGCTACGGATTGACCATAAAATATAAGGTTGAAAGTATCAATCTGAAAAGAAAAGTGCTGCACAGCGGAAGCTTTGGAGAGGCTCTTTCAGTGTATCTGCATGAATTACTTCATCAGTATGGTGGTGACTGCTCTATTCAATTTCATAGAGCATTGCTTCTGATGAACAAGAGAATACTGGAATGTGCCGAAGATCTCAATTCCTTGGCAAAGCGATGGGAAGAGACGTCGTTAAACAATAATACTGGAGGCATGTATGGTTCAAGCAAAGAAATTGATCAAGCTGGAAATAGCAATGGATTATGCGGTAGATTGGAAATTTGATCGTATATTGAGAGATCTCATACAAAATTTCTATGACAGCATCGGATGGAAGAATTTTTTTAAAGAATTTCATATGGACCATTCATATACCTTGCGCGACAAAAACATACTGAGATTGAGAACAGCCGGGCACCCGTTTTCCTATGAATGGTTGACTTACATAGGAGGCAGTACGAAAACAGGGACTATCGGCAAATATGTAGGAATGTACGGGGAAGGCTTTAAGATATGTGCCTTATGTCTGAAACGTGCCGGGAAATATCTTTGTATGGAATCAGAAGATTGGAGACTGACAGCGTGTACATATACAGAGATTGTCGGAGGCATGAAAGTGAAAATGTTGGGCTACCACATAGAAAAAAGAAAAGATGACAGGGGGACAACTTTAACAATAAGTGGGCTTTCTGATTCAGAAGTTGATCAGGCAAAGGAGGCATGTCTCAATTTTTACTATCCTGAAAATCCGCTTTTTGGGCCCATTCTTGTTCGTAGTAGAAACTACGCAGTACACCTTCGGAGCGATATGTCTATCCCCTGCAGGGACAGAGTTCGCATACCGGGCATTCTTTACTGTAATTATCTTGCCAGAGGAAGGCTGCCATTTAAGATGGTTCTTGTATTGTCAACAGATCTGAAAGATAGAGATAGCAGAAGCAGGAAAACTTTTGAGGAATATGAGAGCATAACTTTGCTCAATTATTTTGCAAAAAAGATAGATCCCAGAGGGTCTTATCAAATACTTACGCATTTAAAAAGCTACTGGAACGACGTCCCAAAACGTATGATAGATTTTGATACGCTGTACTATTTTATCTGCCAACTGGTTCGCAATATAGCATCCAGTCGAGAATTTAAAAATAAATTTATGAAAAAATACAGGAACCTTATTTATATAGACAGACCTACTTCGGACAGAACGCAGGCCAAGAAAATATCTGCAGCCGCTGCCTGGAGCAAATCAAACCCTGCTTATTTACATTCATTTTTTGTCAATCCAATATTTCGAAAACTTGGGGCTAAATCCGCACTTAAGGAATACGAAAAGAGTGTAGAAAGTATCCCGGTAGAACAAATGCCTTCCGAAATAGAGAAACTGTGCAGGATATTGTTTCAGGCTTTTGAAATTGCTTTTTACCGTAGGGTATACGATGAAAGGCCTGAAGTGACTATAGTTTCTTCTCATCATACAGACCCGATGCAATATTGCGAAAGAAATTACAGGAAAAATAAATCCGGGAAAAGGTACAAAATTCATAAGGTAGCGATAGACAGACGCTTCTTTTCGAAAAAGAATTTTAAGAATGCCTTGCTTGAATTGTCTGGAATTCTGTTACATGTATATGGAAGAGACAGAAGTGCTGCCATGAACTGTGCGCTCACGGATCTGGGAGCCGGTTTGCTTGATCATGCATCAGAGCTATCAGAACTGGAGAATATATGGGAAAATTCATTTGACTTGAAAGAGGAGAGTGCAGGTAATGCTTGAGATTGAAGAGAACGGACCATATGCTACATTATATGATAAAGCGAAAATGGAGGGACAATGTATCGGTTATTCCGAGGCTAGTCTTATATATTGCCAAAAATTTCTGAAGATAGAAAAGAAATATAATGATTGTGTCAGAAAATATGGAATATACGGTGTTCCGGAAACAATACAGATTGCTTATAGAAATTATCTAAAACTAATGCTGAATGAAGGGGTTGAAAATGTAGATCTTCTCTTTTTTTCTGGAAAAATATGAATCCCTTCCACTGAGCTCCGTTCGGGATCGTGTGTGGAGGGAAAGTGAATACTGGCATGGTCCCCATCGCCTAAAGTAAGCTTGCTCATTAGTTCAGCGGGTAGAGGTAGTTGCTGGCGGATGTGGTTTACATAAAATTAGCAAAGCAAAAGCGATTTTATAATTTACAAAGTTTGTAAAGTTATGGCCACGATGAAATTATGTAAACTTGAAAAATGAAATGGCTATGTTAGAATTTTATTGACTTTTTGCAGAAGAAATCGGAAATTGTCTGTAAAAATCCGGCTTTGCCAATGTCCTGAGGCATCCACCGCAAGCGGTACCCCTTAGGACTAAGGACACGCCGACCGTCAGGCAGATCGCCCGGCCGGGTAATAACTCTTCATGGAAGAAGCGGAAGCTTTAGGGATGAATATTATTGCTGTAGATGATGAGAGAATCGCGCTGGAGGCGCTGATGAGCGCCATAATCAAGGCAGCGCCAGAGGCGGGTATCCACGGCTTCAGGAAGCCGGAGGCCATCTTCGAGTATATCGAAAATTTAGAGGGCGGAAGGGTCGATGTGGCTTTTCTCGATATAGATATGAGAGGCGACAGCGGCCTGGATGTGGCACGTGCTCTTATCCAAAAATATTCCAATATAAACATCATATTCACGACAGGTTATTCCGAATACACCCTCGATGCGCTGGAAATGCACGCCAGCGGCTATATCATGAAGCCGGTGACAGCAAGAAGGGTGAAGGAGGAGCTGGCGAACCTCAGGTTCCCCATAGAGGAGGAGGCCGAGGACGAGCTCTACGTCAGGACCTTCGGCAACTTCGAGGTCTTCGCCGGAGACGTGCCGGTGAACTTCAAATACCAGAAGACCAGGGAGCTCTTTGCCTACCTCATCGACCGCAGAGGGGCCCTTTGCAGGAATAACGAGATCATCTCGGTCATCTTCGAGGACGAGGGGGACGAGGGCAGCCACATCTCCTACCTGAAAAATATCCGTTCGGACCTCCTGAGCGTACTGGAGCGGCACGGCAAGAGCGACTGCCTGGTGCGCAACAGAGGAGAGATCGGGATAAAGCAGGGGTCGTTGAAGTGTGACTATTTCGAGTGGCTGGAAAGATCAGAGGACCCGGTGGTCCGGGCAAAATTCAAGGGCGAATACATGTCGCAGTACTCCTGGGCGGAGTACACTCTCGGAAACCTTCTGAAGGAAACCGACTATGTTTGAGATAATCTGCTACATCCTCTTCCTCGTTGCAACCGCGGCGCTTCTGATAAGCCTGGGCCGGATAAGCTCGGAGCTTAAGAAGGTAAGGGAGGAAAGGCGGTTCCTGGAGGAGCGGATCCGCGAGAACGAGGAGAAGCTGAGCGACAGCTTTTCCGAGCTCGACGGGATGAAGGCCAAGCTCACCCTTTCCCAGATAAATCCCCATTTCATCTTTAATACCTTAAATACGATCTACTACCTTTGCGAAAAGGACAGCGGGGAGGCGCAGAGCGCCATCGAGGACTTTTCGGCCTATTTAAGGGAAAACATGGATTCCATAAAGAACATGGAGCCCATCCCCTTTAAAAAGGAGCTGGTGCACGTAAAGCGGTATCTCGAAATAGAGAAGCTGCGCTACGAAGACGACTTAAAGGTGGTCTACGACATAAACGTGATGGATTTCAGCGTGCCCGCCCTGTCGGTGCAGGCGCTGGTGGAAAATGCGGTGCACCACGGCCTCGGAAAGAAGGACAACGGGGGGACCATAACCATAAGCTCCTGGCAGGGCAGGGAGACGATAGCCGTAAAGATCGAGGACGACGGCGTCGGCTTTAATGTCAACACGAAAAAGCAGGACGGGAAGAGCCATACCGGAATAGAAAATGTGCGCTCGCTGCTGGATAAGATGTGCGGCGGGACCCTGGAGGTCATCTCCGAGAGGGGAAAGGGCACGGTGGCGATGATACGGATCCCCGTGAGAGAAAACAATCAGGTGCTATGAGCCTAGAACTGGCTGAGCCTTTTATATTTTGTGCTACTGCGACAGCCCTCAACTTATTTTCTGGTTAACTGAATCTATAAACATAAATAATTTATGTCAATTCAAGTGTCTTTTTTGTGTCCTTTGTTTTGATAAGATTTTGATGGCACATTTTGTGGTGTGCTTTGTTATCTACTACATGAAAATATTATGGCGGGAGCCGAAAAAATGAGAGGGAAAAAATGAGTAACAGTCAGCTCTATCCGTTTGAGAGAAACCGGTATTACCCCGGGAAGATGCTTACGAGCGTGGATTTTCAGGCCGAACAGAATTACCACATAAACAAGTCCAGGTTTAAAAATTCCCTGATGTACGGTACGGGAATCCTATGCGGCCTCGGGATCTTCAGTCTGGATGACCTTTCCATACTGGTGGAAAGCGGAGTCGCTATAGACGGTTCCGGAAGGGAAATCGTGGTGGATTCCTCGGTGGTCAAGAAGCTTTCGGCAATAGAGGGCTTCGACAAGCTGGAGGGAGATGTAGCCTGCCTCAAGGTAAGATTTAAGGAGCAGGATGTCCACAGCGTATATTCGGTCAACCGTCAGAATGACGACGACGAATACGAGTTCAACCGTATCTCAGAGGGTTACGAGCTCTTTGTTACGGACAAGGACGAATTTGCAGCAGCAGCCTACGAGCTGGAGACAGAGTTCCTGGCAAAGGAGATCTTCTTCAGGAGCGAAAACTTCGTGGGCGAGGTCAGCATGCCCGCAACCGTATGTAAGGGGCGCAATGTCAAGATCACGATGGAGATCAAGAAGCTGACGGGCGCAGATGTGCGCCTGAGCTGCCGCGGAGTGCTGGAGTGCCCTGTTTTCCTCAATCCCAACGGCGGTCACGAGGTAGAGATCGGCGCAGAGGACCTGCAGCTCGTCGAGGGCGAGAGCTACGTCTGCGAATACTGGGTAAAGGTCATCGACTCCGAGATACAGGAGACAGACCTTATATTAAGAAGCGGTTCGGCGGCGGCCTTTGAGGATGAAAACGCGATCAGCGCCTCTCAGAATTTCACAATGCGGGTGCGCTTAAGCAAGATCCCGCCCCTCGAGCTCGTCAGCCGCGAGACAGGTAAGATAAACCTCGAGATGCGCTCCCTCGAAAACGTCGACGATTCTATAAAGCTGGCGGAGATAAAGCTGGTGCGTACCGACAATGCCTATGTAATAGAGAACATCGTAGAGGCCGGTATCAAGCAGTATATCGTTACTCCCGCCCAGGAATATTTGAGAAACAGATATCTTTCCTACTATGTTAAGGACGTGGAGCTCACCAGACCGGGCAGCTCCGAGTCAGTAAAGCGCAGGGAGCCCGAGAGAAGGTCTTCCGGAACCGAATTTACCAATATAGCCACAGGAACGCTGGAGATAGCCCTCGGAAGAAACGCGAGAGAGGGAGATATCCGCTATTCCGGAGAGATCACCCACGGTCTGGGACCCGGAAACATATATGTAGAGGTGGGCTATGACCACGTGACCGACGAGCCCGGCATAAATTCCAAGAGCACCATCTTCGGCAATCCCGAGCTCTTCAGCAGGCAGAACAGCCGCCTTGCGGACGTGGAGACGGCCGTCAGAGTGCTCAACGACAAGGGCAGCTTCGTAGTTGCGGCCAGGCTCCTGCGCCCCGTGGACTACCTCGTACTGACCTTCCGCTGGGTCGCTATCCGCTTCCCCGCAGGAGAGGATGTAGAGCTGACCGAGGACTA
This sequence comes from Lachnospiraceae bacterium, assembly GCA_017453965.1. Classification (GTDB taxonomy): domain Bacteria; phylum Bacillota; class Clostridia; order Lachnospirales; family Lachnospiraceae; genus NK4A144. Next base: position 6,068 of record JAFTEI010000136.1, on the reverse strand, counting down.
TTACGACAAGAGCATAAGCGTGGATACGCCTACTGTTATCATGGGTACGAAGGAGAGCCATTTCTTCGGAGTACGCTTCAACAATATGAAGGCCTCCAGCATTACCTACGAGCTGACGGCACCCGCGAGCGGCGAGATAAGCTCCGACGGCATATATACCGCTCCTTCCAAGGAGGGCGTTTACGAGATACGTATATACTGTACGGATATGCCGGTCATCTGCACGTACGCATATGCCATAGTTAAGAAGAAGATGATTGACGAGCCGGAGGAGGATAAGCCCCTTATCAATCTTCCCGGACAAGAGGGTAAATAATGGTATTTATCTCACCAAAGATGAGCTATGAGGTCACGGCGACCAGATTCAACGGTGAGGTTAACGACTGCTTTGTTGCAAAGGCACAGGATGAAAAGAACAAAAGCCTTTACACGCTGTTAGTCATACACGACCATGACACCGTCAGGACGCTCCTCGATATATTCAGGAAGGCCATATACAAGGAGAATCCAATCATTGAGAGCTTTTCCAGCGGACAGGACTATGTCCTGGTATTTCCCTACAGGACGGAGAGGCTCCTGAATGATTTCTTTGAGGGAGAGGGACTGACCCTGGAGCAGTGCGAGGATATATCCACGAATCTCATTCTCTCCTGCATTGCGTCCTACCTGCCTTACCCGGTGCTCTATCTTATAATAACTCAGGGAAAGCTTAATCTGTCGAGGGACAACAGCATTTATCTTACCTTTGACCTGGATTTAAAGGACCTGGACGGGCGCATCAGGGAGAGTGACTGCGCCACAGAATGTGCGAACATAATCCTGAAGATCCTCGAGAGCAAGATAAGTGAGAAGAACATAAGCTACGAGCTGCTGTCGAAGAAGACGGCAAACCGCAGCTATTCCAAGTTCACAGAGATTTACAGGGATATAAAGATCGCTTCTACCCCTGTAAAAAAGAGAAACATATTAGTAAGAATAAGGAGCTTTTTCCACAGGAACGCCGACAGGCTGTTCGGCATACTCTTCTGGGTGTGCCTGATCCTTGGGATAATAGCCCTTGTCATGCTTTTAACACATTTGGTATGGGGGGATATTCCGTTCTTACGGATATTCTTTAACAGCTTTAAAACTATAGGGACGGAGAGCCTGCTCAAATGAATCTGCGCACACGTATCATAGCCTGTTTATGCGTCATCAGTATACTGGTCTCGCTGATCATCTTTTCGGGAAGTCTGACTGACTTGTCCCACGATCCGGAGTACACCGCCTTTAGCAGCGGAGTGGCTACAAACAAGGGAATTTATTTCACAGAGAACTGGGACGGAAACGGCTATGTCTATCTTTTGAACAATGACGGTAAGGTGCTCAACCTCTTCAAATCCTCTTCTGTAGGTGAGAAGAAGGTCATAGACATATATGTCCACAACGGATCGCTGTATGTGCTCCTGGCAACGGACTATGACTACGAGGATGAGGACTTTACCCTTTATAAGATCGTTAGGCTGAACGACAAAATGAAGGCGGAGGCCATAGTCGAAAATATCCTCATAGAGCTGGACGAGACAGTTACAGGCTTCTCCTGCAATGACGCCAGCTTTTACCTGACCGCGGTGGAGAGGTACGGAAATGAGCTGAACGTTTACGACATTTCCGCTGATAAGATGATAAACCTCGATTCCGACCAGGCCGAGGAGGATAAAAAGGATAAGAACGCACCGAAGAGGAGCGAGGACTACCAGATACCCAACAGCATACTCTACAGGGAGGCCAACCCTGGGAAATTCTTCGTTCAGGCGGAGTATGCGGATTCCGTACTCAATGTAAGGACAGATTCCGACACACCCAGCGGGGCCTTCAGACCTGACAGCAGGGTAAAGAACGCGGTAGACAATATCCATTTCGGCATAGGGGACAACCTGAAGATCTACAGCAAATATGTACTGTACTGGATTGCCGGCGTCGCTATATGGTTCATCCTTATGTTCCTCTTCATCATGGCCATAAGGAACAGGAACAGGGTGGTCTACGTGCTGATCCTAGGCGAGCTCATTCTCCTTATAGCCCTGGCTGCCAGCTTCATCTTTGTACGTTTCCAGTACAACTTCGCCGGGACAAGGGAGTATTCCAGGTTTGCAGTGCTGGCCTTAAACGGTGAGCTGGATATGCTCGGGGATCTGGATCAGGTAGATTTTGACTCTCCGGAGTATTTTTCCAGCGAGAGATACAGAACGCTGCAGAATTCTCTTTCGAGATTTGCGCAGAGAAGCGGCAACAGCACGGTATTCAGCGATGTGTTTATAATGCGGCTCAAGGACAAGGCCATATTGACCGGAGTGAGCGGCAGGAACAGAGAGGAGGCCTCCTGGGAATACGGAAGCGCCATAACGGAGCTTACGGACGAGCTTAATAGCCATCAGCCCTATTCCTATGTGGATGTGACCGTAGACGGCCATAAATATATGGCGGTCGGAATCACTGACGACGATAAGGTGATCCACAATTACGCCCTGGTCGGAATAATCACGAGAACGGACCCCAACCTGGGCTTCTGGGGAGATGCAAGGCCGGTGCTCATACTCTTCGCAGTAGTATTCATACTCGGAAGCGTGCTCATGTTCATCGCCATGTACCTGCAGGCTGTAGACTTAAAGAGGCTCGAGGAGGAGATGAGGGATGTGGCCCTCGGAAATACCTCGATAGATATACCCTCCACTCCCGCAAGGGACATGCAGTCCATGTGGTCGTCGCTTTCGGAGATAGTCAAGCGGATAACGGAGACCAATTACGAGAGATACAGGATATTTGAGGCATATTTCCGTTTCGCTCCGAAGAATATCGAGACCATAATGGAGAAGGAGTCTATCTTCGATGTAAATAACGGGGATATCGTCCATACGAGCGGGACCCTGATGCTGATCTCTACCGACAGCAAGGGCTTCGGCACGAAGCGCATAAAGAGCCTTAACAGCATCATAGATTACATGGACAGATACGCGGACAACAGGGACGGCATACTGGTATCCCAGGACAGCTCCCTTTCAATGATGCAGTTCCTCTTCCTCGAGGAAAGCAGGAATACCGCCGAGATCGCGACTCAGTTTTTGCAGAAGAATTTCAACGACGCCGATTCAGATTTTGTATCGGTATTCATCTACAATACCTCTTTCATGTACGGAGTAGTCGGAATAAAGGAGCAGAGCCTCACCTTCCTGACCTCCAAGGACTCACATATCGTCGAGGAGTACTCCAGGTGGTTTGAGTCCATGCGTATACCGCTCGTAGTATTAGAGGAAGTCAAGGACAGAGAGAAGATCGCCTCCACCAGGTTTATAGGCTACGTCATACCCGACCCTGATACCGGGGAGAAGATCAATCTCTACGAGGTATTGGATGCCTGCCCGGCAAGGGAGAGACAGTTAAAGCTCGTAAATAAGGAAAAATTCGAGGGAACGCTGGAGCTGTTCTATTCCAGGGATTTCTATATAGCAAGAAACAGATTCTCCGAGATCTTGAAGGATTGTCCGGAGGACGAGATAACCAGATGGTATCTCTTCGAGTGTGAGAGATATTTAAACGAAGCCGTAGACGAGAAGACTTTCGGAGAATTAAGAAAGAGAGATTAAGCTAGATGGGTGGCGGTAATCTTTTCCAGGTTCTGTTTGGAACCATAAAGTCCAGATTTGCGTCAATAGTTTCCAGGCTCAAGCTGTGGACCAGCTGGAGCTATTTAAGGACGCGAATCACCAACCTGATCAAGGATTTTTTTTATAAGCTCCTTGATGTAAGGCCGAAGAACAAGAACGATTATTATACGATGTTCGGCTGGATGGTGAGCAAAAGGCTCGCATATTTCATCATCGTAATGATCGGAGTTTTGAGCTTATGGTACATAACGGCGACTACCAGCATTTTTTCGTCCATAGGCCCCACCGGGGGACTGAGGACTTATAAGTACAATTCGGTGCTGCTGCGGCTGGCCAACAACAAGGTCAGGATAAAGGGCAGGTCGGGCTATATAGCCTATGTGGGTGATGTGACCAAGGGCTACGTCACCGGACAGGGAGAGCTCTACTCCCCGAGGAACGTGCTTCTCTATTCGGGAGCCTTCCTCAAAAATAAGTTCGAGGGAATGGGGAGCCAGTATTTTGACAGCGGTTCCATTCACTACATAGGGAATTTCCATGACAACCTCTATGAAGGCACGGGAACACTCTACAGAGAAGACGGTTCGGTGGAATACATCGGAGATTTTTTCCAGGGCATGAAGGAGGGGCAGGGAAAGCTCCAGGACGGCGGAAACAACCTGATATACGAGGGCAGCTTCGCCTCGGACGAAATAGTTTACAGCGAGCTCTTAGGCAAGGATGCGTCGGAGATAAGACAGATGTATTCCGGCGGCCAGGTCCTTTACGAGGCAAGCGCTGACCTTGGCGGAGGCGACGCGGTGTACCTTAAGGACATTGGCGCCATATGCTACGAGGTGAGCAACGGAAGCGCAGCGGACGACACGCCCAAGACACAGGCCGTGTACGTGCTTTCCGACCATTTTAAGATCGGAAGCCTGGCGGCGGACAGCGTTCAGGAGCTGAACGCAATTTTCGGGGCGCCGACCTACGAGGGAAATTCAGCGGCGATCTTCCCGGAGGCAATCGCGATAAATGCCGTAAACGTCGGTGAATACGCCATGAACGGCAAGATAAGCATGGATACCACCGAAAATTTCAGCGATGATATTGTCGTAAATAATTTTGACAGAGACTACACTGTCTACGTATATACTTATGAGAGGGGTGACCTGATTTACTCCTTCGTAAGCAATCAGGCAGGATCAGGATTTTATTTCTATTCGATAATGAAGGCAAGCGGAGAAGCATAAGGACAGATGAAAAGAAACAGCCTCGTTTACAAGTGCATAGCGTTAGTGACGAGCGTGACACTTTTTACAGGTCTTCTCGGAGTCTACAGGCCCGCAGTGGTACGCGCGGATCAGACGATGACACTCCAGACGGCCAGGGCTCTGGCTCTGCAGAACAGCTCAAAGTACGAGTCGGCCGAGGACACGGTCAATTCCAAGGAGGCGGCCAGGGAGAGTGCGATAAAGTCTCTTAAGGCCAAGAAGAAGAACATGTCCACCTTCCGCTGGACTCCGCTCCTTAACTTCAAATTTCCGCAGAAGGCCAATTTTGCGCAGGAATCGGAATTTCAGTTCAAGCCGATCGCCCTGCAGGCCGAGGTATGGAAGGCTGAGCATAAGAAGCAGGACGTGGTCTTTGACGTAAACAACTCCGTAAACCAGCTTTTTACCAGCATAGTGACACTGCAGGAGAACATAAGCTTCAATGAGAAGAGGGTAGAGGCGCTTGAGGAGGGACTGGGCAGGAACAAGGCCAAGCTCAAGCTCGGAGAGGCCAACCAGTCGGATATAGACAGGATGCAGAAGAAGCTCGACACCACCAACGATACGATCGCCAGCGACAGGCGTTCGCTGGAGGCGGATCTCAAAAAGCTTTCCAAGCAGATAAACCTCGATGTCTCCACAGGCTACACCTTTGAAAAGCCTTACGTAGAGGCGAAGATAGACCGTTCTTCCCTTCCCGCCCTCATCCAGTACACCGAGGACAGGGACGAGGCCTACTATGAGGCCTGCATCGCGACTACGACGGCGAGGACGCAGCTGGCTACGAATTACGATATCTTAAAGAATAAATACGGCGGAGATATGAACATTATCTCCAGCTATGTCAATCAGGCCTTAAACGGACAGTCAGTCAGCTCCAGAGCCTTCAAGGCGGACTACAAGAGGTTTCTCGAGCAGATAGACAGCTATTGGGACGACACCTTATTTTTATGGATACCGCTGTTTCTGGTCATCATCATACCCTTTGAGTGGCTAAAAGGCGATCTCGACGGTATCAGATATATCGAGGACGACCCCTATACGCTCTATCAGAACGTACTGGACTATGTATCGGCCGCGAAGGACGAGGAGAGCGCCAGGGAAGAGCTGGACCAGCAGGTCGAGGATCAGTTCAACAACTACATCTCGGTCCGCAATTCCTACCAGAGCT
>JAFTEI010000135.1 GCA_017453965.1 Lachnospiraceae bacterium | reverse complement strand
GAATAATTTCAATCAACGATTCGGTTGACATAAAGCGAAATGAGGGCTGCGAGCGAGGGGATGTTTACGGCACATATCTTCACGGAATCTTCGATGACGGAAAAATAATTCATACAGTTTTGAGTAGTCTTGGAAAAAGACGGGGAATCGAGATAGATCCTGGCGAGATACGCTCTTTTGGAGAGATAAGGGAAGAGGAGTTTTCAAAGCTTTCTACAGCCGTAAGAAGTTGTATGAACATGGATGAGATATACAAGATATTGGGTTAACATAAAGCTAATACAAGGGTGAAATTATGACAAAGAATGAGATACTGTCTCTGAGGCTGCCCTCCATAAGCAGGGAGGCCGAGGAGCAGGTCAGGAAAAATTGGGACAAGGTGGCCAAGCCCCTGGACGGACTTGGAAAATTTGAAGAGCTGATAGTCAGGCTCGGAGGAATCACGGGAGGCAGTGAACCGGATATAGGCAAAAGGGCTGTGATAGTCATGTGTGCGGACAACGGTGTCGTCAGGGAGGGAATCAGCCAGTCCGGCAAGGAGGTGACCTTTAAGGTGGCCGAAAATATCGCTCACGGGACTGCATCTGTTTGCAGGATGTCAGCCGTTGCGGGGGCGAAGGTTATGGCCTATGACATAGGAATTGACAGCGAGGAATATGTCGAAGGGATAATACAGCGGCGTGTTATGAACGGGACCCGGAATTTTGCCGAAGAGCCCGCGATGACAGAGGAGGAGGCCGCAAAGGCTATAAGCGTCGGCATAGAGGCCGCGGAAGAGGCCGCAGAGGAGGGCTATAAGCTGCTGGCCGTGGGAGAGATGGGCATAGGAAATACCACGACTGCCGGGGCGGTCTGTCTCTCGCTTTTAAATACTGAGGTTTCGGAGGTCGCCGGAAGGGGAGCGGGCCTCGACGACAAGAGGCTGGAGAGAAAGAAGGCCGTCATCGCAGAGGCGGTGGAAAAATATTCGCTTAAAAATGCTGAGCCCTTTGAGGTCCTGCGCTGTGTCGGAGGGCTGGATATAGCCGGAATGGCAGGAGTCTATATAGGCGGAGCGCTGAAGCGGGTGCCGGTGGTAGTGGACGGGGCCATTGCGGCGGCGGCGGCCCTCGTGGCGGAGAGGATGCTTCCGGGGGTAAAGGACTTTTTGCTGCCCTCTCATCTGGGGCGCGAGTCGGTCTGTCTGCATGTGATGAAGGAGCTGGGGCTCGACTGGGTGCTGGATGCAAGACTGGCGCTTGGGGAAGGAACGGGGGCGGTCATGCTCTTTCCCCTTCTCGACATGGCGCTGTCGGTATATAATAACAGGACGACCTTTGATGATCTTAAGATGGAGAACTATAGGCGGTTTAAATGATAAGTCTGGTTGTTGGCGGGAGCGCCTCCGGCAAGTCGGAATTTGCCGAGACAAGGGCGCTGGAGAGGTTTGAAAAGCTTAAGAGCTCTGTCTCTTCGATAAGGGGCGGGGTCAGGCAGTACGCCTTCGACGGGGAGCTGGTCTATCTTGCCACGATGATAAACACCGACGCGGAGACAGGGGAGCGCATAGACCGTCATGTCAAAAGGCGGGAGGGTATGGGGTTTAAGACCCTGGAGGTGCCCTATGATTTAGGTAAGATCACGCAGGAGCATTTAAAGAGTAATTCTGTGGTGCTGCTGGAGTGTCTTTCGAATCTCCTTGCAAATGAAATGTTTTCCAGGCCAGGGGAAGGGGCCGGAGACTACGATACCATAGCGGAGAAGGTGTTTGCGGACATCAGGGCCTTAAAGAGCCGCTGTCACGATCTTATCATCGTCACCAACAATGTATTCGAGGACGGCCTCGAGTACGACGGGGAGACTGCCCTGTATATAAAATATCTGGGAGAGCTTAACAGAAATCTGGGTAAGCTCTGCGATGAGCTTTACGAGGTGGTCGTCGGTATACCCTTAAAGATAAAGGAGACGGCTTCCAGGCGGGCGGAGACGGAGGGAGTTTCAGGGATGGGAAGAATTAAATGGGTCTGATCAAATCTTTTTTTGTGGCCTTTGCCATGTATTCAAAAATTCCGGTACCCAGGGTGGAATGGAAAAAGGAGAATATGCAGTACGCATTGACATTTTTTCCTTTGATAGGGCTGATAATAGGAGCCCTTAACCTGGCCTGGTTCAGCTACGCCTTTGACAGGGCGGGGGAGATAGCGCGTATCTGCGTGGGTCTTATAATCCCTCTGGTGGTGACCGGAGGGATACATATCGACGGATATATGGATGTGATGGATGCGCTGCACTCCTACGGGGACAGGGAAAAGAAGCTAAATATCATGAAGGACCCCCATGTGGGGGCCTTTGCGGTGATAAATCTGCTGATATATTACCTGCTTTTTGCAGCAGGCTATTCGCAGATATATCATTTCAGGATGATGGGGATAGTCAGCGCAGGCTTTTATCTTTCAAGGATACTCAGCGGCCTCTTTGCGGTCTCCTATAAGAGCGCAAGCGGAAAGGGCATGCTGTTTGAGTTTACCAGCAAGGCCCGTCTCGGCGCGGTGAGGATATCCCTGGTGCTGCAGCTCATCATCTGCGGAGCGATAATACTGTTTCTGGATATCATAACCGGAGGGGCCGTACTCATAGCGAATGCCATTCTCTTTGTATATGTGTATTCGCTGTGCGCAAAGGAATTCGGCGGGATAAACGGGGACAGCTGCGGCTTTTTGTCCTCGATCGTGGAGCTGGTGACAGTGCTGGTAGTGGGTATGATCGCGCTGTACGCCGGGACAAAATAGGAAAAGGAAGATCTCTTCGCGTGTCGCAAAAGCGGCAAAAGGGGAATATATGAGACTTGTAATAGGCGGAGCTTCTCAGGGAAAGCTGGACTACGTGCTCCGGCGGTACGGACTTGAGGAAAAAAATGTAATGGACGGCAATACCGGGGATATGGTGGATATAGACCATAAGGTCTTCTATGCCTTCGAGGCCTGGTTCAAAAGGCAGCTAAAGGCGGGAGGAAGGCCGGAGGATGCGGCGGATGTGCTACTTTCAAGCCTGCCGGAGCTTATCGTCATCTGCGACGAGGTGGGGAGCGGGATAGTGCCGGTGGAGCCCTTTGAACGGGAATTCAGGGAGAGGCTGGGAAGGTATTTGATAAAGCTGGCAGAGCAATCTCAAAGCGTCGAGCGGGTGTTCTGCGGGATAGGGCAGAAAATAAAATGATACTTTGCCATGGAATCGCTTTTTTATCAGGCTTCATATTGGACCTCATAGCCGGGGATCCCCGGTCGATCCCTCATCCGGTGCGCCTTTTCGGAAGGCTTATAGATATTCTGGATAAGAAGCTTCATGTGGATGGGGAAGATAATTATGTCAACAAAAGGAATTTGAGAAATGGCGCAGTATTGGTTGTAATACTGCTTTTGGTAACGGCTGTTGCGTATTGTATAACACTTGGTTTTGTATATTATGTAAATAAGGCTGCCGGGGTAGTAGCAGAGGCTCTGATGACCTGGCAGCTGCTGGCGGTAAAGAGCTTAAAAGTGGAGAGCATGAAGGTCTTTACGGCATTGAAGGAAAAGGGGATAGAGGAGGCCCGCAGGGAGGTATCCATGCTGGTGGCGAGGGACACGGCTGCCCTGGATGAGCAGGGCGTTACGAAGGCCGCGGTGGAGACCGTGGCCGAAAATACCTGTGACGGAGTCATAGCCCCCCTGCTCTTTACGGCGATAGGGGGCCCCGTACTGGGAGCGGTATATAAGGCTGCAAATACCGCAGATTCAATGATTGGATATAAAAACGAGCGCTATTTATTCTTTGGACGGGCTGCGGCCAGACTGGACGATGTACTGAATTTCCTTCCGGCCAGACTTACGGCTCTTTTTATGCTTCTGTCCTCCAGGGTGCTGGTCCTGGATGCCGAAAATGCCTGGAGGATCTACCGCCGGGATGCGCGCAAGACCACAAGCCCCAACGCGGGCCAGACCGAGGCCGTATGCGCAGGGGCCCTTGGAATAGCGCTGGGCGGCGATACACCGTATTTCGGCAAGCTGGTGCACAAGGCCGTCATAGGGGATGAGCTTCGCCGGATCGAGCCGGAGGATATAAAGGACGCAAACGAGCTGATGGTGTGTACTGCGGTGATATGCGCAATGACGGCCTTTCTTGTCATGACAATCATAGCGGTGGCCGGAATCTGGATATAAGGGAACGGGCATATGCACGGAGGAGATATATATACAAACCGCGTAAAAATTGATTTTTCGGTAAATATAAACCCTCAGGGAGTACCGGAGGGGGTGAGGTCGGCAGTCCTCAATTCGGTTAACATAATAGAACAATATCCCGATATAAGCTGTTCCGAGCTCAAGGCCTCCCTGGCAGAGTATTTTTCAGTAGGAAGGGAAAATATCGCAGTCGGAAACGGAGCCTCTGAGCTGATAATGGCTGCGTTTCAGGCCCTTAGGCCGGACAGGCTCGTCATTACGGCGCCGGATTTTTCGGGCTATTTAAGGGCGGCCTCGGCTGTGGGCTGCGAGACTCAGCATGTTTACATAATTAATGAGAATCGTGAGCTTAAGGCCGTTGAGGATATAGTAGATGAGCTGTTGGAAAGGGCCGGGAGCGGACTTGGGAGCAGGGTTGAGAATGGCGTTGGGAGCAGGGTTGAGAGTAGAGCTGAGGGCAGGGCCGGGAGTAGAGCTGAGGGCGGTTTTGTTATGTTAACCAATCCCAACAATCCGAGCGGGCTTTTCCTTGAAAAGGAGGCACTGGTAAGGCTGGCCGAGGGCTGCCGGGACAGGGGACTGATCCTTGGTGTGGACGAAAGCTTCCTGCCCTTTACAGAGGTGGGAGAAGAGGCTGGTCTTAAGGACAGGGTAGAGGAGTATCCCATTATGATATTCAAGTCCTTCACCAAGCTCTTTGCCATGCCCGGAGTGCGCCTGGGGGTGCTGCTGGGGCGCAGGGACCTTATAGCTGCGGTGGAGACTGTCCTGCCCGAATGGAATATTTCTGCGGCGGCCAATGCGGCGGGCCTTGCGGCGCTTAAGGAGAGGGAGTATATCGCGGCTACCAGCGGACTCATCAGTGCTGAAAGGACGTATCTGACCGGAGAGCTCCGCAGGCTGGGCCTGGAGGTCTTTCCCTCCGCGGCCAATTATCTGCTTATACGAAGCGACAGAAATTTATATAAAGAGCTTCTGGCAAGGGGGCTGCTGATAAGGGACTGTGCGGATTACGAGGGGCTGGGCGAGGGCTATTACAGGCTGGCGGTCCGCACTAATAAGGAGAATGAGATTCTTATTGCCGCCCTCAGAGAGATCTTTACAGTGGAATAATAGAGAATGAGGATGTAAATATCTATGGAGATGGAATTTGTGCTTCCGCAGGATATAGAGAGCAGAAGCTTTGAAATAATCAGAGGTGAGCTGAGCGCGAGGAATATAGTACTTCCCGAGGAACAGCTTCCGGTGACCATGAGGGTCATACATACCACGGCGGATTTCGACTACGCCGGGACACTGATGTTTTCCAGGGGAGTCATAGACAGGGCGGGAGAGCTTTTTAGGCAGGGAGCCCATATAGTGACCGACACAAATATGGCTCTTTCGGGGATAAACAAAAAGGCCCTTTCCCGTTTCGGGGGAGAGGCCCACTGCTTTATGGCGGACGAGGCAGTTGCCAGGGAGGCGAAGGAAAGGGAGCTGACCCGCGCCTATGTAAGCATGGAAAGAGGGGCGAAGCTCGGAGTTAAGACGATCTTTGCCGTGGGAAATGCTCCTACGGCCCTCGTATCGCTGTATGAGCTGTACAGGGATAAGGGCTTCAGGCCGGATCTGGTCATAGGAGTGCCGGTAGGCTTTGTAAATGTCGAGGCTGCGAAGGAGCTGATACTTGACAGCGACCTTGACTACATCGTAAACAGAGGCAGGAAGGGCGGGAGCAACGTGGCCGCCGCCATAGTAAATGCCCTGCTGTATATGCATGGGGGACGCTGATGGAGCGGAGCATAGCGCGAAATAAGCCGCTGAAAAAGGGCTTTACGACCGGAAGCTGCGCGGCGGCTGCTTCTAAGGCCGCGGCTATTATGCTGTTTGCCGGGGAGGAGCCCGGGGAGGTAAGTATAGAGACTCCCGCAGGGGCGGTATTTACGGCCAAAATATATTATGTAAATATAAAGAAG